>CAIRBD010000549.1 GCA_903876745.1 uncultured Gemmatimonadota bacterium | reverse complement strand
CGCGCTCGCCGCTCGCGCGCGGGCACGACACAACCGTCGCGCCGAGGGCGTGCAACTGCGCGAGCACCGCCGGCTCGGCGTGCGGCGGGACGAACACCTGCAAGGGGCGCGCGGCGGCGTGCGCGAGAACTGCGGCGGCGAGAGCGGCGTTGCCGCAGCTCGCAATCGCCAATGGCGCTAGCTCCTTCCCGCGTTCCGTCACCAGGAGGTAGAGCAGGATTCCCATCAGGTGGCGGGCCTTGTGCGAGCCGGCGACATTCCCGGTTTCGTCCTTGATCCAGACCTCAGATCCGGGGTCCTCGCCGAACGCCGCCACTTTGCCAAACGGCGTCGTGTGAAATCCGCGGCCGTCGACTGCGGCGATGCGCTCGTCGATCTGGTTCACCAGTTCGACAAACGCGGCGTCGCTCATGCCGCGCGCGCGCGCGGCATGCCACGCGTATAAGCACTCGCGATGGCGCACGAACGGGTTCTCATCACCGCCGTGATCCAGTTTCGCGTCGGAGTCGAGCCGGTGCACGAGGACATGGTCGCGATCGTCGCGGCCGCTTTGCTCGCAGCTGAACGGATAGGAAGCGTCCGCGGGCGGCTGCCATCCGCAGCCGGAGCAGACCAGGCGCGACTCGGTCACGCCGCGCCGGTATCGCGATTGAACGCTGCGATCATTTCGTCCCAGGCGGGCAGCAGTGCGTGCAGATCGCGCCAGAAGGACTGCTCGCGCCGTGCTTCGAACGCGGCCAGTGCAACGCCGCGCTGCTCGACCCAGGTGAAGTAGCCGAGGTTGAAAATCCGGTTGCGCTCCTCAGGCCCCATCATCAGCACGTGCTCGCTGGAAGCTTGCTGCAGGTGGCGATCGTAGGTTTGGGCGGCTTGAGCTTCGTCAAAACGGCCGCCGAAGTGCTTGAGGACGGCTTTCGGCTTTTCCGAGACATACATGGCGGCGCCGTCGGTCGCGACGGTGAGCAGAGCATCCTGTGAGCCGAGGCCGAGTGTCTTGGCGGTCTTGATCGATGCGACGATATTGCAGATGCTCGACAGGCCGAAATGCGGCAATGCGGCGATCACTTCTTCGCCAACGCCGCGCTCGCGCAGATGGGCGTGGCCGGCCGGGTCGTTGAATAGCACGTAGAGCTGATCGGTGGCGTGATCGGACACCGCCACGGCGACGTCGGTGTTGGTGACGTTGTGGATGTAGGGAATGTGCTTGTCGCCGATGCCCTGGATGTTGTGCTCGCCAAAGCCGTTATAGAGCATGGTCGGGCATTCGAGCGCCTCGACGGCGACGATTTTTGCCCCATGGTGTTCCTTCAGCCAGTCGCCTGCGCCGAGGGTGCCGGCGGAGCCGGAGGCCGAGACGAACGCGCCGAGCCGCAGCGAAGGGGTCTTCGCCTGCACCGACTCGAACACATGCGCCAGGGCGCGGCCGGTGACGGCGTAGTGGGCGAGATAGTTCGCGAACTCGCTGAACTGGTTGAGCACCACGTTGCCGGGATCCTTTGCAAGCGCGTCGCAGGCAT
>CAIRBD010000548.1 GCA_903876745.1 uncultured Gemmatimonadota bacterium | reverse complement strand
CATCGGCGGCGCGCTGATGGCGAAATGGGCAGCGCCGCGACGACCGGTGTCGTCGCGGCGCTGATCCTGCACTTGGCGGTGGAGTTTCGCTACGCGAGTTCCGGCCGCTTCTGGCTCAGCTTGTTGTGCTCCTGCAGCTGATGCGCCACCGACAGGATGAGGTCGTCGTTGTACAACCCGCCGACGATCACGCCGCAGATGGGCTGCGGCTTGAGTTCCACGGGCGGCTGCGCCGGCGCCGCGCTGCCACGACCGCCGCCGAACGCCTGCGGCACGTCGAACTTGTACGGCACCACCGCGCACGGATGCCCGGTCTGCGCATTCGGCCCGACGTCGGCGTTCGGGTTGCCGACGAACATGTCGAGATCCTTCATGAACTCGCCCCACTTGGCGACGAGCATGTAGCGGCGGCGCTGCGACTGCAGCCAGTCGAACGCCTTCACCGTGCGTCCGACGACGAAGCGCGGGTTCCAGTCGGCGGGCGCCATGGGGTTGGCTGCGGCGGCTGCCGCCGCGGCGCGAGCTGCCGCCGTGTCGACGGGCGCACCACCACGTCCGCCGCCACCGGCGGCGCTCCGCGCCGCCGCCGTCGCGGTCAGCGTGTCGAGGTCGGCGCCGATCTCCTTCGCTTTACGGATGACGTACTCTTCGAATGCCGCCGAGTACTCCACGTTCAGACCGTTCCCGGCGCCGCTCACCGTGGGACGCGCGCCGATGTCCTTGGGCGTGATGCCGATCGCCTTCAACTGTTCGACGAGTTCCTTGGGGGCGTTCGGATCCACGCCCACGCGCAACGTGCTCAGCTTGAGTGCGCGGTTGAAGTGGAAGGGCGTCGTGAGTGTGGACGGGTCCTTCTCGTCCGCGCCGTGCACGGCGTTGAACACCATCGCGCAATCCTCGATGGTGCGGCAGATGGGTCCGACGCGGTCCTGCGTCCAGGCGAGCACCATGCCGCCGCTGCGGCTCACCCGGCCGAACGTCGGGCGCAGCGCGCTCACGCCGCAGCGCGTAGCCGGCGACACGATGGAGCCCTGCGTCTCCGTGCCGATGCTGAATGCCACGCACCCCGCCGCCGTCGCCGACGCGGGACCTGCCGACGAACCGCTCGAGCCCTGCGAGAGATTCCACGGGTTGTTCGTACGGCCGCGGAACCACTGGTCGTTCTGCGCGAACAAGCCGGTCGCGAGCTTGGCGATGAGCACGGCGCCCGCCTCGCGCAGGCGCACGACGATCTCCGCGTCTTCGTCGATGATGCGATTCTCGAAATCCTTCGCGCCCCACGTGGTGGGGACACCCTTCGTATTGAACAGGTCCTTCACGCCATACGGCAGCCCGTGCAGCGGGCCGCGGTACTTGCCCGCCTTGATCTCGGCGTCGGCCTTCACGGCCTCAGCGCGCGCCGAGTCTTCCATGATCGTGACGGCGCAGAGGAGCGTGGGATTGAGCTTCTTCAGGCGCGCGAGATAGATGTCGGTGAGCTGCACCGAGGTGATCTTGCGCGCCTTGATGAGCGCCGACAGCCGGTGGGCGGGGAGATACGCGATGTCGTCGGGGTTCGTGGGGACGGTGCCTTTCCACGGCTCCACGGTGAACACCGCGCGGTCGAAGGCGGCGCGCCCGCGTTCTTTCGCGAGCTTTTCCATGAGCGCGCCGGTGCCGCCCGGGTAGGGCATGAACTGCAGTGCCGGCGCTTCACCGTTGCCGAGTGGCGGCGGTGCAGCCTGCGGTTGTTGTGCGCCACGTCCAGCCGCAGCGCCCGCGCCT
>CAIRBD010000547.1 GCA_903876745.1 uncultured Gemmatimonadota bacterium | reverse complement strand
GCCGAGCAGCGCTTCGGCCGCCTTCGACGTGATGCTGAGGGTCGCGGATGTCGGGACGGCCGGGGTGCCGGCGCCCGTGAAGGTCATCCCCTGCCCCGCGCGCGGCGGACCGCTCACCGCCAGCTGCGCCGGGAGCTGCTCGCCGACGATGGTCGCGATCCCTGCCGCCTCGGCGAGCGCGGCACCCGCACCACCGCCACGTCCGCCGAACGCTGCCGCGCCGCCGCGCCCGCCGCGTCCGCCGCCTGCGGCGGCGACGAGCACCACGAGCTTCCCGCGCACCTGATCGGCCGTGAGCGGGTTGACCGTGTCACCCTGCACGCCGCCGAAGATCACCGCGGCCCCGTCGATGGGGCGCGGCTCACCACGGCCGCCACCCGCCACGAAGTCCTTGGCGTATACCAGCGTGACGCCCCCAGCGGTGATGGACGAGCTGGCATCCACCCAGCGCTGCACCACCGGCACGTTCTGGAAGAAGCCGCCGTTGTCGCCTGCCGGCTTGAGTCCCATTTTCCGGACTTCGGCCTCGATGTACGCCGTTCCCTTCACGAAACCCGGCGTACCGGTCTGGCGCCCCTGCATGGAGTCGTCAGAGAAGATGTACAGTCGCGTCATCAGGTCGGACGCGGTGATGGCGGCTTTGGTGGGCTCCGGCGTGTGCTTCAGCGGGAGTTCCTTCTGTTGCGCCAGCGCGGCGGCCGGCAGCAGCGCGAGAACAGCCAGGGTACGTGGGAACGACACGAATCGGTCTCCGTGGGGTATGGATGGTCAGGCAGCCGAGCGCGCCCGACTGGGCCTGTAGGAGGTACGCTCGAAGTCGCAGTACGTTGGGGGGGCGACCCCTCCCCTCGGACGGCTCGAGGCCCTAACGTTTCCAAAGGCCTAGCCGTTATCAAGGGGTCGGCGGGCAGCCGCCGCTCCTTTCACGCAGTCATATGGAGGATGGACCCGATGAGGAAGTTTCTTGCGATTGCCGCGATGACGATGGTGATGGCTGGCACGGCTGCGGCGCAGGGTGGCGGCGGCGGTGGCGGCGGCATGCAGATGGATCCGGCCGCGATGGCCCAGCGCACGATCGACGGGCTGTACAAGGACATCACGCTGAACGACGCGCAGAAGAAGTCGGCCACGGACATCATCACGAAGGCGATGACCGATTCGCGCGCGATCGACCGCGCGGCCCCGGACGCGCAGGAGAAGCGCGCCGCGGTCACGACGAAGCGCAACGCCGACCTGAAGGCGCTGCTCACGAGCGATGCCGACAAGGCGAAGTTCGACGACAACGTCAAGAACATGCCCGCTGGTCGCGGCCGCGGCGGCCCGCCGCCGGTTCGCTAAGCATCGCAGAATCCGGGGCGGAACGCGCCCCGAACGAAATGGCCGGCGGGAACTCCCGTCGGCAATCTTCGTTCCCTACTTCCCCGTCGCCGTCGCCTTGGCCGCCATCCCGTCGACGAATCCCGGCGCGATGAGCTTCAGCCAGAGCCCGATCTTCGCGCGCGCGGTCATCACGAGTTCGCGCTTCCGCCCAGCCGCCGCCGCGATCGACTGCCGCGCGCACTCGGCCGGCGCCATCGCCGCCGCCATATCGATCGGCACATGGCCGAGCGGCTGCCCGGTGGCGCTGAGATTGCGCCCCTGCGCGCCCGTGCCGACGAAACCGGGATCGGAGAGCGTCACGCTCACCCCCGATCCGCTCAGCTCGATGCGCAGCGAATCGAAGAATCCCGCCATCGCGTGCTTGCTGGCCGAGTACCCGCTTCGGAGTGGCACGCCCGTGCGCCCGGCAAGACTCGAGATGCACAGGATGCGGCCTTTAGTGGCGCGCAGGTACGGCAGCGCCGCGAGCGTGCAGTACACCGCGCCCAGGTAGTTCACGCGCATCACCCGCTCGAACACCGTGAGGTCGCTCACGTCCTCGGCGCGCGACCACATGCCAAGCCCCGCGTTGTTCACCAGCATGTCGACGCGACCGTACTGGGCCACGGTCCGCGCGACGAGATCCTGGCACGACGCCGCGTCGCCGACGTCCGTCGGCACGATGATCGTCGCGCCGCCCGCCTCCACGCACAGGCGCGACACGCGGTTCAGCTCCTCCGCGCGGCGCGCCGCCAGCGCGAGACGCGCGCCCTGGGCGGCCAGCTGCAGCGCGATCTGCTCGCCGATGCCGCCCGAGGCGCCGGTGACGATCACCACCTGGTCGTGGAAGGCGCCGCTCATGCGTCACCCGCCGCGACCACCTGGATTTCGATCTGGTAGCCGTAGTGCAGCTCCTTCACGGGCACCACGGCGCGTGCCGGACGGTGCGCGCCCATCACACGCGAGTAGACGGCGTTCACGCCGCCCCACAGCTCGCCGTCGCTGAGGTAGATGGTCATCTGCAGCACGCGGTCGAGCCCGCTCCCGGCGGCGATGAGGATCGCCTCCACATTGCGCAGCACCTGCTCCGTCTGTTCCTCGATCGTGCCCACACGATGCTCCTTTTGCCCGGGAACGATCGGGAGCTGACCGCTCACGAACACGAACCCGTTGTGGACGACGGCCTGCGAGTAGTGCCCGGCTGGGATGGGCGCGTGGCCGGTTTCGATGAGTTGCATGATGGGGTGGGTTGGGGTGCTTCCCAATAAGCTATCGCGTATCTTTCCCGCATGTCTCTCGACGCGCTCGCCATCTTCGCCCACCGAGACGACGCCGAACTCACCTGCGGCGG
>CAIRBD010000546.1 GCA_903876745.1 uncultured Gemmatimonadota bacterium | reverse complement strand
GATCGCGCCCATGAGGTTCCTCGTCATTGATGACTCGGCGACGATGCGTCGTATCGTCGTGAACTCGTTGCAGCGTATCGGCGTGACGGATATCGTCGAAGCCGGCGACGGCAAGGAAGCACTGTCGAAGTTCGACACGTCCATCGGCTTCATCATCACGGACTGGAACATGCCGAACCTTGGCGGCGTCGATTTCGCGCGCGCCATCCGGGCCCGTGAGGACGGCAAGCACGTGCCCATCCTCATGATGACCACGCGCTCGCTGAAGGAAGACATCATCACGGCGCTAGAGTCCGGTGTGAACAACTACATCGTGAAGCCGTTCACGCCGCAGGTGCTCAAGGACAAGATCGACGCGCTCACCGCCGCCACCGTGGCCGGGTGATGTCATGACACCCAATCGCGTGGCCGAAGTGCTCTACGAGAGCGAAGCGACGCTTCGCCTGGTAGACCGCGAACTCGGCGAGCTGAAGGCGGGCGTCGATCCGGCGCCGGAACGTCCCGAACAGACCATCCTGGCGTCGCTGCCGTACATCCTGCAGCTGGCCAACGCCGAGATCGTGCAGGTGATCAAGAGTCTGCGCGAGAGCCGCAACGCCCTCGAGAGCAGCACCGTGGAGCGCATCAAGCACACGCACTCCAAGCTCCAGGAAGTGACGTCGGCCACGGAGACGGCGACGAACGGCATCCTCGACGCGCTCGAACGCGCGCAGGGGCTGATCGACGAACTCGACGCGGATCCGGTGGGCGACAATCAGGAGAAGTCGAAGAACGCCCGCAACGGGCTGCGCGACGAGATCTTCAGCATCATCGGCGCGCTGCAGTTCCAGGACATCACCACACAGCAGATCAACTACGCATCGAACGTGCTCGTGGAGATGGAGCAGAAGCTGCTGCGGTTGATGCAGATCCTCGATCCCGGCGCCGGCAAGTCCGACGCTCTGCTGGCGACGCTGCCGCAGATGGATGCCGCCACGCCCACGTTCGACGTGCACGCGACGGTGCAGGACCAGGAAAAGCGCCAATCGGTGGCCGATGCGGTGTTCTCGGTTCCAGCCAAGGCGTAACTCGCGACGCGGCGGCGCGCCCCATTCTGGTGCGCCCGCCAGCGGCGCGACTGTACGGAGCAGGGCATGATTCTGCTTATCGAAGACGATCCGGTCACGGGGGAGCTGCTCCAGCAGTTGTTCCGCCGGTTGCGATACCCCGCGAAGCGTGTGCCCACGATCGCCGAGGCGACGGTGTTGCTGCGCGGTGTGGCGGTGGACCTCATCGTCATCGACATCGAGCTGCCGGACGGCAACGGCATCTCGCTGATGGAGGAGTTGCACCCGCTCCCCTGGCTGCGCGACGTGCCCGTCGTGTTCTGCGCCGGCGATTCGACCTCGGAAACGCTCGAGCGCGTACTGAAACTCGGCGTGACCGATTTCATCCGCAAACCGATCCCCGTGGACAAGATGGCGATGCGGCTCGACCGCGCGATGGAGCGCCGCCCGCGGCGCATCCCCACGCAGCGCGATCTGGTCATCAAACGGCACATCGACGCGCGGCGCTACACCATCCTGCGTGATGCCGCCCGCGGAGCGCTCGGCGCCCTCTCCGATGCGCTCGACGCCATCGCGCCGACTCCCGACAACGAACTCGCGTCGCTCTGCGCGTCCGTGTGCGCGGCGTGCAACGAGTTCGATGCCCTTCGCACGTCGGCCATCATCCGGGAACTCGCACCGGGCCGGCCGGACTACGATGTGCATCTCCTGCGCGAGGCCGTGAAGATCGAGATCACGGCATACGACGGCATCACGGAGATCAGCGAGGCGCGCACGCCGCGCCTGTCGGGAGCGATGCCGGCGCTCTAGCTTCCCCCGTATGAGTACACGGGCGCTGAAGCACCTCCGCGCGGCCGACCCCAAGCTGGGCGCGGTGATCGACCGCGTTGGCCGCTACCGGCCGGGCTACAGCACCGAAGGCACGCACTTCGATGCCGTGGTGCGGTCCATCGTCTATCAGCAGCTCTCCGGCGCGGCGGCGGGCACCATCCACGGCCGCGTGATGGCGATGTACGGCGGGGCGTCGCCCACTCCCGCGCAGCTGTTGCGCACCCCGGTCGAGAAACTGCGCGCTGCCGGCCTCTCGGGGCGCAAAGTGGAATACGTGCACGCCCTCGCGCGGCAGGTGGCCGACGGTGTGCTCCCCATCGAGACGCTGCACGAGCTCGACGACGACGCGGTGATCGCCGCGCTCACCCAGGTGAAAGGGATCGGCCGCTGGACGGCGCAGATGTTCATGCTGTTCCGGCTCAAGCGGCCCGACGTGCTCGCCGAGCTCGACCTCGGGCTGCAGAAGGGACTGCAGAAAGTGCACGGCTTTCGCACGCTCCCCACGCCCAAACGGCTCGCGCAGGTCGGCGAGCGGTGGGCGCCGTACCGGAGCGTGGCGAGCTGGTATCTGTGGCGCAGTCTGGAGCTCGACGATTGACGGCGGCGCCGTGAGCGAGCGACGGATCGTTTTGACGGGCGGCAGTGGGCTGATCGGCTGCGCGCTCGTGCCGGTGTTGCGCGAGCGCGGATGGACGGTGGTGAACGTCGGCCGCGGTGCGGGCGCCGACGCGCGGTGGGACCCCGGAGCGGGCACGATCGACGCGCGCGCCTTTGACGGCGCCGAGGCCGTGATGCATCTGGCCGGCGAGCCGATCACGGTGCGGTGGACGGATGCGCGGCGGCGGTCGATCCTCGAGAGTCGCGTGAAGGGCACGGAACTGGTGGCGCGCACGATCGCTGCGATGGCCACGCCGCCCAAGGTGTTCGTGAGCGGATCGGCCATCGGCTACTACGGCGACGGCGGCGACGCGTGGCTCAGTGAAGGGCACGCGCCGGGCACGGACTTCCTCGCGTCGGTGTGCGTGGCCTGGGAACGTGCCGCCGATGCGGCGCGCGACGCCGGCGTGCGCGTGGTGCACGCGCGCACCGGCATCGTGCTCGCCACGAGCGGAGGGGCGCTCGCCAAGCTGCTGCCGCCGTTCAAGCTCGGACTCGGCGGGCCCGTGGGGACCGGTCGCCAGTTCATGAGCTGGATCACGCGGGCCGACATGGTGCGCGCGCTCCTCGCGATGATCGACGACGCGTCGCTGCAGGGTGCGGTGAACGCCGTGAGTCCGCAGCCGGTGACGAACGCCGAGTTCGCGCAGACACTCGGCCGCGTGCTGCGCCGGCCGGCGCTGATCCCGGTGCCCGCTGTTGCGCTGCGCGTGGCGTTCGGCGAGATGGCGGAGCAGATCCTGCTGGCGAGTCAGCGGGTGCGGCCGGCGCGGCTGGCGCAGTCCGGATTCGCGTGGGACGAGCCCGCGCTCGAGGGGGCGCTGCACGCCGTGCTGCGCGAACGCTCGTGAGCACGCTCCGGCGGATCGACTTTCACAGCCACCTGATGCCCGGGGTGGACGACGGCGCGCGCGACGAGTCGCTGAGCGCGGCGGCGCTGGCGCGTTTTCGCGCGGAAGGGGTGGGGCACGTGATCACCACGCCGCACTTTCTCGGCTCGCTCACGCACATGCCCGACCAGCTCGCGGCGCGGCTCGCCGAGCTGGATGCCGGCTGGGCGGCATTGCAGCGGGTGGCGGGCGAAGGTGTCGTGCCGCCGGGTGAGGAGCCGTTGGTGCTGTCGCGCGGCGCGGAGGTGATGCTCGATGTGCCCGACCCCGATCTCTCGGATGCGCGGCTGCGTCTGGCTGGCAGCGCGTTCGTGCTGGTGGAGTTTCCGGGGCTGCAGCTGCCGCCGCTCAACGCGGAGTACGCGATCGTCGCGCTGGCGCAGCAGGGATGGCGGCCGGTGGTGGCGCATCCCGAGCGGTACCGGAACCTCGACGACGGGATGAGCGCCATCGCGCGGTTCAAGGAGTTCGGCGGCCTGCTGCAGGTGAACGCGGGGTCGCTGTCGGGCGGATATGGACAGCGCGCCGCGGTGCACGCGGCGCGTCTGCTGGCGGCGGGCTGGGTGGATTATGTGTCGAGCGATTATCACGCGCGCGGCGAGCCGGGGGTGGCGGCGTTCGTGGCGCAGCTCGAGGCGATGGGCGCGGGGGAGCAGGCGGAGCTGCTGACGGTGGTGAATCCCGCTCGGCTGCTGGCGGGGGAGGATCCGCTGCCGGTGCCGCCTGTGCGCGCGGGCGGGGAAAGCAAACAGGCGCGTCCGCTGTGGGCGCGCCTGTTCGGGAGTCGGTGAGCGGCGACTAGCGCCGCAGTCCGCGCAGCTGCAGTTCGAAGTCGAGCGAGTTCGTCGCCAGCGTGAGCGCCACTTCGAACGACACCTGCCCGCTGATCACGAGATCGGCGAGCTGCTGGTCGAAGGTCTGCGTGCCGTATTCGGCGCGGCCGTCGGCGAGGGTCTGGCGGATCTCGGAGAGCCGGCCCGGATCGCCGAGCACGTCGCGCACCATCGGCGTCATGAGGAGCACTTCGCAGGCGAGCACGCGCCCCTGACCGTCGGCGCGCGGGAGCAGGCGCTGCGCGATGACGGCGCGGAGCATCTCGGTCACGTGCAGGCGGGCGGTATCCTGCTGTTCCTGCGGGAGTCCGCCGAAGAACTGGCGCAGTGCGCCGGTGGCGTCGGGGGCGCTCATCTTGCCGATGATGAGGCGGCCCGCCTCGGCGGCGCGCACGGCGAGTTCGATGATCTCGGGGTCGTTCATCTCGCCGACGACGATGATGTCGGCGTCCTGGTCGAGGGCGGCGCGCATGCCGTCGGCGAAGCTGTCGGTGTCCACACCGACTTCACGCTGCGTGATGGCGCACTTGTTGTTGCGGTGCAGGAACTCGATCGCCGTCTCGATGGCGACGACGTGGCGGCGCCGCGGCGAGTGCGTGTTCAGGTGGTGGATGAGCGCGGCGATGGTGCTCGCGCGCCCCGACCCCGGCACGCCGGAGACGAAGATCAGGCCGAAGTCCGAGAGGACAGCCTGGCCGATGGTGGCGGGGATGCCCAGCGATTCGAGCGACGGGAGCACGTCGGGGATGACGCGCATCACGATGGCGAAGCTGGAACGCTGCTTGAGGATGCTCACGCGGAAGCGCGCGATGCCCGGTGCGCTCCACGGTCCGGAGTAATCGCGGACGTCGTCGATGGACGGCGCGTTGGAGGACGTGCCGAGGATGTGCGTGACCATCTCGAACGTGCTGACGGCGGTGAGCGTCGGCGTGTCGAGCGGCGTGAGTTGTCCACCGATGCGCGCGTAGACGACGTCGCCGGCGCGCACGTGGATATCGGACGCTCCACGCTCGATGGCTTCGGCGAGGAATTTTCGGAGCTTCTCGACTTCGGCCTGTGAAGCCGAGGGTCGGAAGCGGCGGTCCTCGGGCGCTACGCCGGACGACATTTCAGTCGGTGTGATTGAAGACGAGGGGTGCAGATGAGCGACGACGAAGAGGTCCCGTCCCGATGGCTGACGGGGCAATCGAAATTATGTGATGCACCGGTTACCGGTGCCCCGGGGCAGCGGACGGCCTCGAATAAAATATATACACTGGTATAAATCTGTCCAGTCCACTAATATTCATTACAATATACGTCAAAACTCGCACTTTGAGCGATTCGCCGGGGGGTGGCCTAGATTAGGCCATCCTCTGCAGATAGACGAACTTCTGACGCGATGGTGACTTTGGCCACGCCCATCCACCTCACCAGGCTCGAGCTCCGGCATCGGGCACTGGCGTTACAGCGCCGCAGGTTCTGGCGTGAGGTCAGCTATGGCGGTGTGATGGTGGCCGCGGACATCCTGACGTTGTCCGCGATTTTCGCGTTGTTGGGCATGCTGCCGTTGGCGCGACTGTTGCCCGGCGTGGGGCTTGGCGAAGGGGGTCTGCCGTTCGTGCACGGCCTCATCCCGCAGACACCGATCGCGTTGCTGCGTCGCGTGACGTCGTTGGTGTTCTGTCTGGTGGTGACGCGTTCGTACGATCACACGGTGCGCGAGCAGCTGCCGACGCGCATCGCCGCAGCGATGCTGCTCGGCCTGGTGCTACCGCGCTGGCCGGAGGTGTGGTCGGCGGCAGCGACGTGGCGCTGGCTGCTCATCGGCGGCGTGCTGGGCGCGGTGTGGACGGCGTTGACGGTGCAGCGGCGCGGGCTGGCGCAGGCGCTGAAGCCGATCGATCCGCGCCGGCTGGACCCGGCGCACACGTTGATCGTGGGGCCGGCGCTCGAGGTGGAGCGGCTGGCGCGTGAACGCAGTGAAGGGGGGCGCACGGCGACGCCGATCTTTCCGATCTCGGAGTCGTGGCCGTCGGGGACGCGGGAGAGCATGCAGGCGTTGTATGACGCGATGGCGGATTCGGCGGCCGACACGGTCGTGCTGGTCGGGGCGTTGAGGGACGAGGCGTTGCAGGCGGTGATGATCGCGTCGTCGAGCGCCGGGGCGAGCGTGTATGCCACGCGCCGCGAGGCGTTCCGGCAGTTGAACGAGCCGAGTTTCGTGCTGCGGCGGGCGCAGCCGTTGTCGTTGTTGTCGCGGCCGGCGCTGGTCGGTTCGCAGCTGGTGTTGAAGCGCGTGGTGGATGTGGTGGGTGCGGTGCTGGGGTTGCTCGTGCTCTCGCCGCTGATGGCGGGGGTGGCGCTCGCGGTGCGGCTCACGTCGCGCGGTCCGGTGTTCTTCCGGCAGGTGCGCGTGGGGTTGGGCGGCGAACCGTTCCTGATGATCAAGTTCCGCACGATGGTTCTGGGGGCGGAGCACCAGCAGGAGGAGCTCGAGGGGGCGAACGTGTATTCGACAGAGCCCCTGTTCAAGATGGCGAACGACCCGCGCACGACGTCGATCGGGGTGTTCCTGCGCCGGTCGTCGCTCGACGAGCTGCCGCAGTTGCTGAACGTGCTGCGCGGGGAGATGTCGATGGTGGGGCCGAGGCCGGCTCTGCCGAGCGAGGTGGCGCGGTATCAGCAGCACCATTTCGTGCGGTTCGAGGTGTTGCCGGGGATGACGGGTCCGTGGCAGGTGAGCGGGCGCAACGCGGTACGGAACTTCGAGGACGTGGTACAGCTTGAGTCGTCGTACATCCGCGGGTGGACCGTGTGGCGGGATTTCGTCATCCTTCTGCGCACGGTGCCCGCGGTGCTGAGCATGAAGGGCGCGTTCTGAGGTCGCGGCCCGGGGCGTGGTGCCGGTGACGTGCGCGCGGGGAACATCGTTAATTGAAGAATCGACCATTGTTTTGGAGGAGGCGCCCGTGCGGCGCCGTGCCTCCCCAACTCAGGATCAAGCGTTGACACGTTTCTCTCGGATGCTCCGACCGTTGCTGACGGGACTGTTGCTGGTGAGCGGCGCGTGCGCCACGCGCCAGCCGGTGCTGTTGCGGCCGCAGGTTCTCGTGTCGCCGACCAGCGTGTGGCGCATCGCGGTGGGCGACGTGATCAAGTCGAAGGTGTATCGCGAACCGGAGCTGTCCGGCGAGGCGTTGGTGACGGAAGGAGGCTCGGCGTTCTTTCCGGGACTCGGACGCGTGCCGGTGGCGGGGCTTTCACTCGATTCGCTGCAGGCACTGATCCAGGCGAAGTACGGCAAGCTCGTGATCGACCCCGCCGTGGACGTGGGGTTCACGCGCGAGGTACTGATCTACGGTCAGGTGAAGCTTGTCGGTTCGCAGACGGTCGATCCGTCGACGACGGTGCTGGGCCTGCTGGCCAAGGCCGGCGGTGCGACGGGCGGGGGCCGCTCGCCG
>CAIRBD010000545.1 GCA_903876745.1 uncultured Gemmatimonadota bacterium | reverse complement strand
TCCCCCACCCCCTTTTTCCTCCCCCTCCCCCTTGGTGACACCCAATTACCGGAGTAACTTCCAAGGCTATCATGTTCCAAGAACTCTCCGACAAACTCGAAGCCGCCTTCGCCAAGTTGCGCGGCCGCGGCACGCTCAGCGAAGCCGACATCAAGGACGGGTTGCGCGAGGTCCGGCGCATCCTCCTCGAGGCCGACGTCAACTTCGCGCTCACGCGGGAGTTCCTCGAGCGCGTCGAGAAGAAGGCCGTCGGCGTCTCGCAGATCAAGACGGTCAGCCCCGCGCAGCAGCTGGTGAAGATCGTCTACGACGAACTCACCGCCATGCTCGGCGAGCGCCGCGAAGGGCTCAAGCTTTCGAGCGTCCCGCCCACCGTCGTGCTGATGGTCGGCCTGCAGGGTTCCGGCAAGACGACGACCGCGGCGAAGCTCGCGCGCAAGCTCAAGGCGGAAGGACGCCAGGTGCGGCTGATTGCTGCGGATGTCTACAGACCCGCTGCAATCGATCAGCTCGAGACGCTCGGCCGCGAACTCGATATCCCCGTCTACGCCGATCGCACCACCACCGACGTCGTGAAGATCGCGCGCGCCGGACTCGACGTGGCGCGCCACGAGCGCGACCGCCTCGTGCTCATCGACACCGCCGGCCGGCTGCAGATCGACGACGACATGATGGACGAGCTGCGCCGCCTCAAGGAGGCGGTGCGCCCCGACGAGATCCTCCTTGTCGCCGACGGCATGACCGGTCAGGACGCCGTGAAGATCGCGCAGGGCTTCGACCGCGCGCTCGACATCACCGGCGTCATCCTCACCAAGCTCGACGGCGACGCGCGCGGCGGCGCCGCCCTCTCGATCTACGGCGTCACCAAGAAGCCCATCAAGTACATCGGCGTCGGCGAGAAGACCGACGCGCTCGAGGAGTTCTACCCCGACCGCATGGCCGGGCGCATCCTCCAGCAGGGCGACGTACTCTCGCTCGTCGAGAAGGCGCAGGGCGCCTTCGACGCCGACGAAGCGAAGCGGATGGAGAAGAAGGTCCGCAAGGAAGGGATGGACTTGAACGACTTCCTCACGGCCATGAAGCAGATCCAGAAGCTGGGGCCGCTCGAAGGCGTGCTCAAGATGCTCCCCGGCGTGAACACGAAGATGCTCAAACAGGCCAACACCGATCCCAAACGCATCCGCCACGTCGAGGCCATCGTGCTCTCGATGACGGCGGCCGAACGCAAGAAGCCCGATATCCTGAACGGCTCACGCCGCGCCCGCATCGCCAAGGGAAGTGGGCGCCCGATCAGCGAAGTGAATACATTGCTGGATCAGTTCCGCGGCATGCAGAAGATGATGAAGAAGATGTCGGGCGCTGGGGGAGGACGAGTGCCGCCCGGCATGTTCGGAATGCGTTGATTTTCGTGAGCACGAGCAACACCCGTTGACGGTTAACCGTTTACCGTTAGCCGTTCACCGTAAACGTCAGTAGTAGTTGCTGTTCCCGAGTGCATTCCGGACCCTCCGGACATGCGATGAGCTCGGCGCCGTCCCATCACCCGATCCACGGGAGCTCCACATGTCCGTCCGTATCCGCCTTCGTCGCACCGGCCGCAAAAAGGCCCCGACGTACCGTATCGTCGTCGCTGATTCGCGCGCCCCGCGCGAGGGCAAGTTCATCGAGATCCTCGGGCAGTACGCCCCCCGTACGGGTGAAGCGGCGCTGAACCTCGACGTCGAGCGCGCCAACTACTGGCTCGACAACGGCGCGCAGCCCTCCGACACCGTCCGCTCGCTCCTCCGCAAGGCGGGCGTGCTCAAGGGTCGTCACGAGAAGCGGCTCGCCGAGAAGCTCACGGCCTCGGCCGTGCCGCTCGCCGAAAGCGCCGAGGGCTGAGCGCGCACGAGGGAGCACGGGTGAGCGACACGCCCGCACTGCTCGTCGTCGGCCGCATCCGTCGCGCACACGGTGTGCGCGGTGAGGTGATGGTCGAACTGCTGACCGACGTGCCGGACGCGATCTTCGCGCCCGGCCGTCGCGTTTTCGCGGGTGTCGCCGCCGCCGCCGGCGCCGCCGCCGGCGCGCTGCTCCGCGACCCGCTCACCGGCCGCAATGCCGAGCTCACCATCAAGAGTGTGCGCGACTTCCAGGACGGGCTGCTCGTCACGTTCGACGCGATCGCCGACAAGACCGTCGCCGATCAATGGCGCGGTCGCACGCTGCTCGCGCCCGAGGATGAACTCGTGCCGCCCGATGACGGCGAAGTGTACGAACACGAACTCGAAGGGCTCGCCGTCGTCGATCCCCACGGCGCGGCGCTCGGCACGGTGAGCGCGTGGTACCGGCTGCCGCACTGCCTGCTGCTCGACGTCACGACGCCGCGCGGCACGGTGAGCATCCCGTACAACGAACGGTTCGTCGTGCGGGTCGATCGCCCGGCGCGCACGCTCACGGTGGACATTCCCGACGATCTGTACCCGGCGGCGCCCGCCGCCGAGCCCGCCGCCGAGCCCGCCACCGAGCCCGCCGCCG
>CAIRBD010000544.1 GCA_903876745.1 uncultured Gemmatimonadota bacterium | reverse complement strand
GCGCGGGCCCAAATGGGCCGTGGCGGACGGGCTGGTCGAGATGGGCGTCGGCGGCGGACCCGGGACGGCCAGCAGCAACACGCTGTTCGCCTGGATGAAGGCCGAGGGCGCCCTGCCCGAAGCCTTGCACGACTGGGACTGGGCGACGGCGCGATCGCACTTCGACCGCGGCGCCGCGCTGCGGCCCAACGATCCGCTCGTGCAGGCCGCGCTCGGCACGTACTGGAGCTCGCGGAGTCTGCACGACGACGCGCTCTGGTGCTGCGAGCGCGCCGTCTCCGCCGACCCCAACGGGTCCGCCGCGCGCACGAGCCTCGCCGTCGCGCGCTTCTTCGCGCGCCGGTTCACGGAGAGCGTGACAACGTGCGATCAGGTGATCGCGGTGGAGCCGGCCTTCTCCGAAGCGCACCGGTGGAAGGCGCTCGCGCTGCGAGAGCTCGGCAAGACGGACGACGCGCTCAACGCGGCCGAGGCCGCGATGCGCCTGTCGGGGCGGCATCCGTGGTCGATGGCGACGCGCGCGCTCGTCTGTGCGAGTGCGGACCGCACCGACGCGGCGCGGGCGATCGTCGATGAACTCGCGGCGCGCGACGAGTCGCACCCCATGCCGCACACGGGACTCGCGATGGTGCTGTTGCAGCTCGGCGACGCGGCAGGGTGCGTGGAGAGGCTGCAGCGCGCGGTGGCAGCGCGTGATCCGTGGTTGGTGATGCTGGCGGCGGATCCGCGGTTCGACATGGTGCGGCAGGATGCGGGGTTCGGGGCGGTGGTGGAGGGAGTGGGGGCGCCGAGGTAGGAGCGCGCGGCTACGGCTGCCGCACCACATCCACCTCGATCACGCTGCCGCGAATGTTCTGCGGTCCGCGACGCGCCATCGTGCCACGGGGTGCGCTCGCCTGCGTCGCGGCGCTCTCGCGTTGACTCGCGCTCCCCTCGCCCATGGTCCCCGTGTCCGGCGGCAGCAGATAGTTCGACATCACGAGTCGATTGCGCGCCCGCAGCAGCACCACGCTGTCCTCGGGCAGGTCGAACACGTCATTCCCATCATTCCACCGTGGACCGCCGAGCGCCCAATTCGTCTGCGAGAAGATGTCTTCGACGCGCTCCTCCATCCCCATCAGCACGAACACGTGAAAGTGTCCGGGCGCGCGCGGCGGCTCGAGAGAGAACCGCACGGTGATGCGCCCGTTGCGCACGGGACGGGGCAGCCCCGCCAGACGCAGGCTCGCCCGCTCGCGCGGCTCCCAGGTCGGCGCGGCGCCGAGGATCACATTGCCGTTCGCGGTCGCCGTGCGATAATCGACCGTCAGCACGACGTCCGCGCGTTCACCGACCGCGATGACCGCGTGCCACGCAGGGTCGAGCGGCTTTCCGTTCAGCGTGCCCCGCACGAACGCGAGGGAATCGGCGAAGGCGTGTTCGACGATGCCGAGTACCTCGGTGGTCGCCCCGCGCGCGCCGGGCGCGGAGAATCGAAGCCGCAGGGCGTCCGGATTCCCCACGCGCTGCAGCCCGAGATTCGAGAATTGCGCCACGCCCGCGATGACGGGAACACGCCTCTCGTCGGACACCGCGGCGCCCTCGTTCACGGCCGATACGCTCACGTCCCCGCGGAACGATGCCACCCGCCGCCCGAATCCGTCTTCCATCGCGATCCGCGGTTGCGTCAGCAAGCGGAATGAGGTGCCGTTCAGGTTCACAGCAGCCGGCATCGTCTCCACCACGATCCGCGGTCGAAGTTCCGCGGCGAGGTAGCCGCCCACCAACGCCACCACCGTCCCCCCGCTCGCCAGCAGCAGCTGCGTACGCAGCGCCATCCGGCGCCACCGTCCCATCCGGCGCACCAGCATCGGCGCCCACTCCGCATGCCCCGCCGCACCCGAGAGCGTCCGCGCGAGCCACGCGCCGCCCTGCCGCGACGTCGGCTGCAGCCGATGCTCTGCCGCCGCGTCCACGACGAACCCGAGCGCCTCCACGTCCCCCGCACTGCCGCACAACCCCGCGAGATGCAGGCACGCATCCCAATCGAGCGACGGAGTAGCCGACCACGCCCCGACGATCGCCCGCAACAGCTCTCGCATCGACACCGGCGCCGCGATCCCGCCGACCGCGTCGATCACGCTGTCGTGCGCCACCCGCCAGCCCCTGGGCACGCGCGACATGAATCCCCGTTCCTCGAGGTCGCGCACGGCGGCTGCGAGTTCGGCGCCACGCCCGCCCAGCCGTTCGACGACGCTCAAGAGCACCGCTTCCTCGAGCGGCTTCCGCCACGCGGCGAGCGCCTGCAGCGCGAGGAGCGCCGTCTCCGGCAACGCCGCGATCTCCTGCTCGGCGCCCACGCTGTGCGTGAGCACGTCGAGCAGTGCATCCACGTCCGCCGTCACCCAGCGATCGTGCTGCAACTGTATCGCGCCGCCCTGCACCGCCCGCCGCAGCGTCTCGATCACCTCCAGCGGCCGGCCGCGCGTCCGCTCGTACAGCGTCGCGCAGGCGCGATCCACCCACGGCGCCGGCGGCAGCGCGCCGACGGACTCGAGCAGCTTGCGAATCTCCGCCGGCGTCAGCCCCGCGAGATCGATGCGCTCCACCTCCGTCGATTGCGTCCAGGCCGCCGCCACGCGCATCCACGCCGCCGCATCGCGCGTATACGGCGCCGCCACCCGCGTCGCCTGCGCAAGAAACAGACTCAGGTCCGACCGCCGCCACGCCGCCTCGATCACCGCCCGCGATTGCGCGTCGGCGTTGTGCTCGTCGTCGAGCAGGAGCGCGAGCAACCGCTCTTCCGACGTGGCGGCCCACAGGTCGGCGAGCGCGTCG
>CAIRBD010000543.1 GCA_903876745.1 uncultured Gemmatimonadota bacterium | reverse complement strand
GGGGGGGGGGGTGGGTGGGGACAGGGAATCGGTGGGACGGGGCGGTGCCCTGCTCCCTTCCCTGTCCCCTCGGTCCGTTGTGGCGAAGCCCGCGCCGCCGCGCCCTCCCCCTCCCCCTTTCCCTCCCCCTCAATATCACGGCACCTTGAGCGCCGGATACGGAATCCCAAGCTGCTCGAGGTACGTCGAATACTTGGACGGGTCGTAATAGAACTTCCGCATCTCGTCCCGGTACTTCGCCATCTTCTCCGTGTTCAGCCAGATCGCCGGCTGATCCGTCGGCGCGATGAGCGGCTTGTACTTCACGGTCGCTGTCTGCGTGTTCCGGAAGTAGTCCCAGGCATCGGTCACCAGCTTGGGCTGCAGCATCAGGTCGAGCAGCGTCATCGCCTGCACCTTCGCGCCGGCCACCACACCCTTGTGCGCGAGCGGCGTGGCCATCGCGATGCCGTCGGCCCAGTTGTGGCCCGGCGTGCCGGGGATGTTGGCGGGATAGTAGAGCGTGATGGTCGGCACATTCCAGCTGATGTCGCCGATATCGTCGCTCCCCGTGCCAGTGCTCGCGGCCGCCGCCTGCTGCGGCGAGCGGAGGGGCGGAACCGTCGTGTGCAGCCCGGAATCGGGAACGCCCATCATCCGCTGCACACCCTTGGCGAGCGCCTGATCCTTCGCGTCCCAGGCGGGCATCCCGACGCGCGCCGCGTTGGCGTGCATCGCCTCGGCGAGGAACCGGTTGAAGTGCGGACGCCACGCGCTGCCGATCACCATCACCGTATCGAGCTGCGTGCCCGTCATCACCGCGGCTGCGCGCGCCATCGCCTTGGCGTCGTCGAACATCTTGGTGACGCGGTCGTAATCGCGCTCGCGGAAATAGAACCAGATGCTCGACGTGCTCGGCACCACGTTCGGCTGGTCGCCGCCGTCGGGGATGATGTAGTGCGAGCGCTGCGCCGTTTCCATATGCTCGCGGTGGAACTCCCACGAGTTGCCGAACAGCAGCACGGCGTCGAGCGCGCTCTTGCCGCGCCACGGCGCCGCGGCGGCGTGCGAACTGGTGCCCTTGAACTTGAAGAGCGCCGAGATGAGGGTGAGCGACGGCTCGTCGCCCCAGCTGATGCCGAACTCGTCGCTCACGTGCGCGAAGAGCGTCGCGTCCACATCCTTGAACACGCCGGCGCGCACGAGGAACGCCTTGCTCGCGAGCTGTTCTTCGGCGACGCCGGGCCAGAGCACGATGGTGCCCGTCATCTTCTCGCGCGTCATGATGTCCTTCACGACGAGCGCGGCGGCGATGTTGAGCGGCACGCCGCTGTTGTGTCCTTCGCCGTGCCCCGGTGCGCCGGGGACGATCCAATCGCGGAACCCCGTCGCCGGCTTCTGGTTCGACTGTGGGATGCCGTCGATGTCGCTGCCGAGGGAGATGACCGGCTTGCCGGAGCCCCACTTGGCGACCCACGCTGTGGGCATGCCGGCCACGCCGCGTTCCACGGTGAAGCCGTTCTTCTCGAGGATGCCGCTCAGGTACTTGCTCGTCTCGACTTCCTGCATGCCGAGTTCGCCGTAGGAGAAGACCTGATCCACCATCTGCTGGATCATCTTCGCCTTGGCGTCGACGGCCTTCGACGTCTCGGCCTTGAGGCGCTCCAGGCGGGGGTCCACGATAGCCGGTGCCACGGGTGTTGCCTGAGCGGCGATCGATCGTGTGACGCCGCACACGGTGAGGGCGGCAACCAGGGTCAACGTTACGAAATGGCCTTTGACGCGCATCCGGGCTCCATGTTTCAGGCAACGGCTGAGTAGACTAGACGTACTCCGTGGGAGAAGATACGCTGACGCCATCCGTTCGTCCCGTCTTCGCCGTGCGCCGCCTGCTTGCCGGGGCCTTGGTCCTGCTGGCCAGCCGGGCCGGCGCGCAGATCGATACGGCGCGCGCTGCCCGTGCGGCGCGCGACTCGGCCTGGCAGCGCACGGCCGATTCGCTGCGCGCCGCGGCCATCGCTCGCAATGCGGTCGGGACTCGACTCTCGAAGGTGGTGGTCACCCCGGGAACGTTCGGCCTGCTCGCTCCCGTGCGCGGCGCGGCGCAGACGCTGGGGCGCGACGAGATCGTGTCGCGGCCGCAGCTCGGCGAAGACCTGTTCCGCTCTATCGCGCGGCTCCCGGGCCTGTCGTCGGGAGAGTTCGGCGCGGGCTTCCACGTGCGCGGCGCCGAGCTCGACCAGCTGCACGTGTCACTCGACGGCCTCGAACTGTTCGAGCCGTTCCATATGAAGGACTTTGACAACGCGCTGTCCATCTTGGATGTGCAGAGCGCGGAGGGCATCGACCTCGTCACCTCCGGATTCACATCGGAGTACGGCAATCGGCTGGGGAGCGTGCTCGCCATCCACTCGCGCGCGCCCCGTACCGACAGCGTGCGCACGACGCTCGGCGCGAGCGTCACGAACCTGCGCTTCCAGGCGCAGGGCGGGTTCGCGGACGAACGGGGCGGATGGCTCGTCGCCGCTCGACGCGGCTACCTCGATCTCGCCCTCAAACTCGCGGGGCGCGCCGATTCGCTCTCCCCGCAGTACGCCGACGTGTTCGCGACGGCCACGTGGCAGCTCGCCGCGAAGCACCGCATCGCCGCGCACGCGCTCTGGGCGACCGACGAGATGGGCTACAAGGTGAACAACGGGAGCATCGACAGTCGCTACGGCAGTGCGTACGGCTGGCTGACCCTCGACTCGGACTGGTCGCAGACACTCACGTCGCGAACGGTGGCGTCGGTCGGGTCACTGCTCTGGGAACGGCAGGGCGACGCGCAGATCATCAGTGCGTTCAGGTCCACGGTGCACGAGCACCGGGATTTCACGTTCGGCGGCCTGCGACAGGATTGGCTCTGGGGCCCGGGCTCTTCGTTCGCGCTCAAGTGGGGCGGCGAAGTGCGGCCGATGTCGGCGTATTACGACTACGCGGCGCTCAAGGGGCGGCGCGTGCTGCAGGGCGACACGATCGCCACCCTGCGCACCACGGTGCGCGAAGCGTTCGACGCGCACGGTGTGCAATGGGGCGTGTACGTGGCGCCGCGCGTGCGTCCGGTAAGTTGGCTCGTGGCGGAAGTGGGCGCGCGCTACGACAACACCTCGTGGGGCGGCGACCGCTCAGTGAGCCCGCGCGCCAACGTGATGGTCACGCTCGGGCCGCGCACCACGCTGCGGCTCGCCGCGGGCCGGTACACGCAATCGCAGCAGTTGTTCGGATTGCAGGTGCAGGATGGCGTGACGGCGTTCGGCCGAGCCGACGTGGCGGAGCACCGGGTCGTGGGGCTCGAACACCGGTTCGGCCTCGTCGCGGTGGCGAAGGTGGAGATGTACGAGCGGAGCGTGGTGCAGGAGCGGCCGCGCTACATCAATCTCCGGGGCGATATCCACGTCTTTCCCGAACTCGAACTCGATCGCGCGCTGCTCGCGGCGACGTCCGGCAAGGCGACCGGGGTGGAGTGGAGCGTACACGGGCTCGCGCTCGGCGGCTTCGACTGGGCGGCGAGTTACACGAACGCCCGCGTCACCGACCGGGTCGGCACGGTGGATGTGCCGCGCGGCTGGGACCAACCGCACACACTCTACGTCGATGCGTCGTACCATCCGCCGGAATCGAGCTGGCGCATCGCGGCGGCGTGGCAAGCGCATTCCGGGTGGCCGGAGTCGCCCGTGAGCTTCGCTGTCGACACGACGGTGAACGGGCATGGAACGCGGTCCATCACGGTACTCACGACCTATGGTCCGGTCACGGCGCTCGGCGCGCGGCGCCTGCCGTGGTACCATCGACTCGACGTGCGGCTCACCCGTGACGTGGCGACCTCGCGCGGCAAGCTCTCGTTCTTCGTCGACCTGTTCAATGCGCTCGACACCACCAACCCGTCGGCGTACAACTACCGCACGACGCTGACCAACACGGCGCTCATCGTGCAGCGAGAACCGGAAGCGCAGCTCGGGCGCCTGCCGAGTGCGGGCATCTCCTGGGAGTTCTGAACTCGCTGTCGCGTCGGTGCTGGCGCGGGCGTGGCGGAACAACGCCTCAGGTTTTCGCAGGAACGCGCAGGTACTACAGGAACCACAAAATGAATGGGGAACGACAGCGCTCGTGCCGAGCGGTCGTTCCCCATTTCATTTTCTCCCTCGTCCTGCCGTACCTGCGCGTTTCTGCGAAAACCCGCGGCGTTGTTGAGTTCCCTGCGCACAGGTGCGCCGTCGTTGAGCCCCCTACTGCAGGATCTTCTTCACCGTCGGATACTGAATGCCCAACTGCTCCAGATACGTTTTGTATTTCTTGGGATCGTAGTAGAACTTCACCATCTCCGGCCGGTACTTGGCCATGATCTCGCGGTTCAGCCAGATCGGCGGCTGGTCGGTGGCCGCGAAGAACGACTTGTACTTCACGTCCTTCGTCTGGACGTTCGCGAAATAATCCTTCGCGTCCGATACGATCTGCGGTGAAAGCAAGATGTCGAGGATCGTCATCGCATCCACCTTCGCGCCCGCCACGACGCCCTTGTGGGCGATCGGCGTGGCCATCGCGATCGCGTTGGCCCAGTTGTGCCCCGGCGTGCCCGGGATGTTCGACGGATAGTTCAGCGTGATCGTCGGCACGTTCCACGCCACGTCACCTATGTCGTCGCTGCCGCCGCCCTGCCGCTGCGCGTCGGCCACCGGACCGCCGAGCCGGCCGCCCGTGGCCGAGAGTCCCGACTCACGCTGGCCGAGTTCACGTTGCAGGCCCTTGGCGAGCGCCTGGTC
The DNA here is from genome assembly GCA_903876745.1 of uncultured Gemmatimonadota bacterium. Classification (GTDB taxonomy): domain Bacteria; phylum Gemmatimonadota; class Gemmatimonadetes; order Gemmatimonadales; family Gemmatimonadaceae; genus Fen-1231. Next base: position 4,262 of record CAIRBD010000543.1, on the reverse strand, counting down.
GTTCTCGTCCCACGTGGGCATCCCCACCTTCTTGATGTTCGCGTACATCACTTCGGCGATCGGGCGGCTGAAGTGGCCGCTCCAGCCGCTGCCGATCATCATCACGGTGTCGAGCTGCGTGCCCGTCATGAGTTCGGCGCCGTGGGCCATCTTCTTGGCGTCCTCGAACATCTCCATCGTCTTGGCGTAATCGTTGTTGCGGAAGTAGAACCAGATGCTCGCCGTGCTCGGCACCACGTTCGGCTGGTCGCCGCCGTCGGGGATCACGTAGTGCGAGCGCTGCTGCAGCTCCATGTGCTCGCGGTGGAACTCCCACGCGTTGGCCATGAGCATCACGGCGTCGAGCGCGCTCTTGCCGCGCCACGGGGCGCCGGCGGCGTGCGCGCTCTGTCCCTTGAACTTGAACACGGCCGAGATGAGCGCCGTGGAGCCCGACTGCCCCCAGCTCACGCCCATGTCGTTGCCGACGTGCGCGAAGAGCACCACGTCGGCGTTCTTGAACACGCCGGCGCGCACCAGGAACGCCTTGCCCGCCATCTGCTCCTCGGCCACGCCCGGCCAGAGTTCGAGCGTGCCGTTGATCTTCTCGCGCGTCATGATCTCCTTCACGGCGAGCGCGGCGGCGACGTGCAGCGGCATCCCCGAGTTGTGCCCCTCGCCGTGTCCCGGCGCACCCGGCACGATCGCCTCGTGATAACCCACCGCCGGCTTGTTGCTCGCCTGCGGGATGTCGTCGATGTCGGAGCCGAGCGAGATCACCGGCTTGCCCGTGCCGTTGCTCCAGCGGGCGACGAACGCCGTCGGCATGCCGGCCACGTTGCGCTCGATCTTGAAGCCGTTCTGTTCGAGGATCCCCGTGAGGTACTTGGTGGTCTCGAACTCCTGCATGCCGAGCTCGCCGTAGGAGAAGATCTGGTCCACCATCTCCTGGATCATCTTCGCCTTGGCGTCGATGAGTTTCGACGCCTCCGCCTTGTACTTCTCGAGCTCGGGCGTGGCCGTGTACTTGTACTTGATGGAGTCGGCCCAGTTGGGACCGAAGCTGCCGCGGCCCTGCGCGTTGAGCGCGAGCGGGGCGGTGAGGAGGGCGCAGGCGGCGACGGCGCCGCGCAACCAGGTGGAACGCTGCATTGCTGGGGATCTCCGGTGGGGTCTCGGAAGCTACGCACGGCGGCGCGCCGCGTTGAACGCGTCACATCAGAATATGGGGTGGCGGTGCGGCGGGGGCGAGCGCTTGCGCTCAGCGGGCGACCGCCGGAGAATGGTGCATGGCGGTGACGATGCGTGCTCCCCTGTTCGGCCGGCAGCTGGCGGTCTTCGCCGCCGTGAAGCTCCTCTTGCACGTGACGGTCAACGCTGTCACGCGCTTTGGCTTCCAGCGCGACGAGTTCCTGTATTTTGCGATGGGAGAGCACCTGCGGCTCTGGCGCATGGACTTTCCGCCCGGCATCGCGATGGCGGCCAACGCCGTGCGGTTCCTGCTGGGTGACTCCATGACGGCCATCCGGATGGTGCCGGCCGTGGCGGGTACGCTCCTCCTCGTGCTCGGCGTGCTCATCGCCCGCGAGCTCGGCGGCGGTCGGTTCGCGCAGGGTCTCACGGCGATGGCGTTCGTGCTCAGTCCGATGTTCCTGCGCACGGCCAGCCTGTTCCAGCCCGTGGTGCTCGACCAGCTCGTCTGGACCGCGGCGCTGTACTGCCTCGTTCGCATCGGACGGTCGAGTGAGCCGCGATGGTGGCTCCTGCTCGGCGTCTCGCTCGGCGTGGGGCTGCTCGTGAAGTTCAGCGTGCTGTTATTCGGGTTTGCGGTGCTGCTGGCGATCCTCGCAACACCGCATCGCGCCGCACTGCGCACGCGCTGGCCGTGGCTCGCGGCGGCGATCGCGTTCACGATAGGCAGTCCGAGCATCGTCGGGCAGGTCGCGTTGCACTGGCCGGTGATCGGGCAGATGCAGACGTTGCGAGCGGGACAACTGGCGTACGTGACGTACTGGTCGTTCGTCGAGGAGCAGTTGAATTGGGGGAAGCACACCGGTGTCGCCGTGCTCGGTGCGTTGGCGCTCCTCACGTCACGGCGGTTCGCGTCGCAACGCCTTGCCGGCTGGGCGTGTGTGATCGTCGAGGCCATCCTGATGTTCGCGCACGGCAAGCCGTACTATGCCGGGCCCGTGCTGCCCACGCTCATCGCGGCGGGGGCCGTGGTGCTGGAGAGCCTCTGGAGGCCGGGCGCTGGGGCATGGGACGGCGCCGCGGCGGAGCAGGGCGCTCCGGCTGGGCCCATCGCGCGGCCGAAGGTGATCGTGGGGCGCGTGCTCCGCTGGGGCACTGTCGTGGTCGCCGTGATCGAAAGCGCGTTCACCTTTCCCATCGCGTTGCCCATCCTGTCGCCCGCGCGCACCGCGCAGTACATCGCGGCGGTCGGGGCGGAGGATAGCCGTCGCAACAACCAGGGCGAACTCGAGGTGCTCCCCCAGGACTTCGCCGACATGATGGGGTGGGAAGAGCAGGTGGCGGCGATGGACCGTGCGTACGACGCGCTCACCGAGCAGCAGCGCGCCGAGGTGGTGATCGGAGCGAGTAATTATGGGCGCGCGGGCGCCATCGATTTCTTCGGGCCGAGGCACGGACTGCCCAAAGCCATCTCGAGCGCGGGGAGCTATTGGTTCTTCGGGCCGGGAGCAAAACCCGGGAACGTGGCGTTGATCATCGAGGACGACGACACGCATCTGAAACAACTGTGGGAGGACGTGCGTGCGGTGGCGCACATCCATTCCGAATGGTCGGTGGCTGAGGAGCGCGACACGAACATCTACCTCTGCCAGAGACCGAAACACACACTGCAGGATGTATGGCCGACGCTCAACTGAACATGCCACGCAGGGCCACCATCGGCGCCTTGGCTTTCACGCTGATCGCCGCACCGCTCGCGGCGCAGGCGCCATCGGTGCCGCTCGTCGATCTCGCGCCGCGTCGCGACCTCCATTTGACGGTTGACCGCGAGGCCGGCCAATACCTCGGCCACCCGACCACCGTGCTGCTCGAAGACGGCCGCACGATGTTCGTGGTGTATCCCAAGGGGCACGGCGCGGGCCCGATCGTGATGCGCCGCAGCACAGATGCCGGCCGGACCTGGTCGGCGCCGCTCCGTACGCCGGCGAGTTGGGCCACGTCCAAGGAGACGCCCACCATCCATCGCACGGTGGACGCGCGCGGAAAGAAACTGCTCGTGCTCTTCAGCGGATTGTATCCCGCGCGTCGTGCGATCTCCGAGGACGACGGCGCCACGTGGACCGAACTCGAGCCCGTGGGCGACTGGGGCGGCATCGTCGTGATGAGTTCGGTGATCGCGCTACAGGGTGCACCGGGGCGTTACATGGCGTTCTTCCACGACGACGGTCGCTACTTCGCCGCGTTGCGCGGAGCGTCGCGATTCACCGTGTACGTGACGGAGACGGCGGATGGCGGCCGCTCGTGGGACGCACCGCGCGCCATCGTGAGCGATTCGGCGGCACGCCTGTGCGAACCTGGCGTGGTCCGCTCCCCCGACGGCCGCACGATCGCCGTGATGCTGCGCGAGAACAGCCGGCGCTTCACCTCGATGCTCGTCACCTCCACCGATGAAGGGCGCACCTGGAGCGCGCCGCGCGCGCTGCCGCGTGCGCTGCTCGGAGACCGGCACGTCGCGGCATACGCGGCGGACGGACGGCTGGTCGTCACGTTCCGCGACGTGAACAAGGACAGCCCGACGTGGGGCGACTGGCTCGCGTGGGTGGGGACCTTCGACGACCTCATCGCGGGGCGCGAGGGGCAGTATCGCATTCGCCTGGATCACAATACCAAGGACGCGGATTGCTGCTACGCGGGATTGGAACGCCTGAGCGACGACACGTTCGTAACGACGACATACGGTCACTGGACCGAGGGGGCACAACCGTACATCGGGTCGGTGCGTTTCACGCTGCGCCTCGCCGATTCGCTGGCGATCGTCGAACAGGCGCGCGCGGCCATCGCGCCGCTCACCGACTCGGTGGCGCTCCACGCCGCGGGATTCACGCCGCTCGGCTTCGGACGCGTGCGCGACCTGACGCCGTTCCAGGGACAGCACTGGCTGCACCTGATCCGCATCGTGATGAACGCACCGGTCGCGCCGTCGCAGCCGGCCTTCGTGATGTACGTACCCATCCGTGACACGCTGCGCGCGGTGGGTGTGGCGTATGCGCAGCGACAGCGCCTCGACGCGCCGATACCGACGACGCTCGCCG
>CAIRBD010000542.1 GCA_903876745.1 uncultured Gemmatimonadota bacterium | reverse complement strand
CTCCTCACCGCCGCCGCACCACGGCACTGCACTTGATCTCCACCCTCGCCGCCGGCCGCGGCAGCGCCGTCACCGCCATCGCCGCCCGCGCCGGCGGATTCACGGGAAAGAACTCCTGGTACACGCCGTTCATCGCCGCGTAGTCCTTCATGTCCATCAGGAACACCGTGCATTCGGCGACATCAGCCATCGTCGCCCCCGCGGCCTGCAGCGACGTGCGGATGTTCTCCAGCGTCTGCCGCGTCTGCACCGCCACGCCCCCCTCCGCGATGTCCTGCGTGCCCGGCTTGATGCCAGTCATCCCCGACACGAACACGTGATCGCCGTCGCGGATCGCCACCGAGTATGCCGGCACCAGAGGCGAGAGGCCCGGCGGGTTCACGACCTGCCGCCCCGTCGCACACGCGGCGAGTGAGAGCGTAGCGGCGAATGCCGCGAACGATGGAACCATCGCGCGTCCGTTCACGGGCGGGCCGCCACGATCATCGGCTCGAACCACGTCGGCTGCACCACGCGGCTCTTCGGCGACGCCGCAGTGACTTCCTGCGCGAACTTCTTGCGGTCGGCGAGCGCGGCCGCCGATGGATTGGGATCGCCGTATGCATCGGCGTGCGACGCGATCACGAGCGCCGGATTCCCCAGCGCGCGCATCAGGCGCGCCGTGTAGTCGTGGATCTCCAACCGCTGGCTGTTCGCCCCGACGAGCGCGATGTCGGGACGCAGCCCCTCCATCTCGCGCTCCAGATAATTCATCGAGCCCATGATGAGCACTTCGTGCCCCGCCATCCGCAGCAGGTAGGCGAGGTTCCCGCCCTCCACGTAGTCCTTGCGGCGCAACGGGCCGTGCAGCCCGCGCGGCGCCACGCCCACGATCCCTCGGCCGTTGTTCTGGTAGCGCTTGTGATCGAGCGCGCTGTGGATGTTCGGGATCACGCGGAGCGAGAAGTCGCCGAACTCGTAATCCTCGCCACCCAACACGGTGATGAGCGAGCTGTCGGGCACGTCCCAGGCGCGCGCGAGGTTGGCCGCCGTCTCGTGCCCGACGATCACCGCTCCCGTGCGCCGCGAGATGAGCCCCGCGTCGAGCGCGTGGTCCGGATGGCCGTGCGTGATGAGGATGTAGTCGGCGCGCTTCACATGTTGGTTGATGAGCGCGGTGTCGGGACGATAGAGTGCGTCCTGCGCGACGTCCGGCGCGGGCCCGGTCTTCGTCCAGCGCGCGAACTGCGTGAGGAACGGATCCACCAGCACCACCGTGCGTCCGTCCGTGATCTCGAATCCCGCGTTGCCGAGGTAGGTGAGACGGATCTCGCCCTTCTTCAGCGGGGCGGTGTCCGCCGGCTGCGCGGCGGCGGGAGCGGCCACTGCGCACGAGAACAGGAACGCACCGATCGTCAGGGAACGCCGCATCGTGATCTCCAGGGTTGATCGAGCTCAGGCCGTTCGCGTTGCGCGATGCCGAACAAGATGCGACATGGGAGACGCTGTAGCGAGTGATGGGCGAGCCGCCTGCGCGGAGTACGATCGCGAAATGGCGCGAAAGCTGGAATCGCGGATAGGGCGGTCGCGGTGCCTCCCAGCCCTTGCCGCCGAGGCGAAAGTGATGGAACATTCAGCGTACCTTTACTCGGAAGGCACAATGCGGATTCGACACGCGGTTGGTCTCATGGCACTGGTGGTGCCTGCCACGGTGCTATCGGCGCAGCAAAGTGGCGGCTCGAGTTCGGACATGTCCGTTGGGATCCGCGCGGGAACGTTGGGCATCGGCTTGGAGGTGTCCAAGCTCCTCAGCGATAACTGGGGAATTCGCGTCGGCGCGAACAGCTTCAGCATGACGCAATCGCAGACCCAGTCGGACATGGCCGTCGACGCCACGCTGAAACTGCAGGCGATCACCGGCCTCATCGATTGGTATCCAGCCGCTCGCGGGACATTTCACCTGACCGCCGGCGTTGCGACCAACCCGATGACCGTGGACGGCGTGGGCAAGCCGAGCGGCAACGGCACCATTTCCATCAACGACGTGCAGTACACGCCGGCTCAGGTCGGCACCGTGAACGTCAGCATCAAGTATCCCAGCGCGATGCCGTATGTCGGCTTGGGCTGGGGCACGCCGGCGTCGAAGGACGGGGGCCTCAGCGCACTCTTCGACATTGGCGCGGCGATCGGCCAGCCTTCGGCGGTGCTATCCGCCACTGGCAACGCGGCGAACCTGCAGTCGAACCTCGCCGCCCAGCAGGAGAAGATGAAGACGGACGCGGGCAAGGTTCCCGTCTGGCCGGTCATCTCGATCGGGGTCGTCTGGCGCTGGTAGCGTCGGTCGAAGCAGTCCATGCCTCGTAAACGACAAAAGCCCTCGCGACGCGAGGGCTTTTGCATTTCAGTCGGGGCGAGAGGATT
>CAIRBD010000541.1 GCA_903876745.1 uncultured Gemmatimonadota bacterium | reverse complement strand
GACCGTCCCCCGTGTCGCCCAGATGCCGACCACGCGGCCGGGGCCGGCCGAGGTGGAGCGGGACCTGCTCGGCACGCTGGCTCCGCTCGGCTCTGTCGGACGCGCCTGGATCGCGAGTCTGCTGGCCGTCGTCGCGATGGGCGCGATCGCCTACGTGTACCAACTCGTGTATGGGCTGCGCGTGACCGACATGCGCAACTACGTGTCGTGGGGCACGTACATGACGAACTTCGTGTTCTTCATCGGCATCAGCCATGCCGGCACTCTCATCTCGGCGATCCTGCGCGTCACCGACGCCGGATGGCGGCGTCCTATCACGCGCATGGCCGAAGCGATCACGGTGTTCGCGCTGCTCATCGGCGCGAGCAACATCATGATCGACATGGGGCGCCCCGACCGGCTGCTGAACCTGCTCATCCACGGCCGCATCCAGTCGCCGATCCTGTGGGACCTCGTCTCGGTGACGACGTACATCACGGGCAGCTTCCTGTACCTGTACGTGGCGATGATCCCCGACATGCCGATGCTCGCCGCCGACGCGCGAGCGCGCGGCCGGTCGGCGCGCCTCGTGCGCTTCTACGAGATCCTCTCGCTGGGCTACCGGGAATCACCGGAGCACCGCCGGTTGCTCGCCCGCGCCCTCGGGGCGATGGCGGTGATCATCATTCCGGTCGCGGTCTCCGTGCACACGGTCGTGTCGTGGGTGTTCGGCATGACCCTGCGTCCGGGGTGGCACAGCACGATCTTCGGACCCTACTTCGTGATCGGGGCCATCTTCTCCGGCACCGCCGCGATCATCACGGCGATGTTCCTGTTTCGCAAAGCGTATCACCTCGAGCGTTATCTCCTCCCGGATCACTTCCGCCGGCTGGCGAAGATCCTGCTCGTGCTCACGCTGCTATACGCGTACTTCACGCTGAGCGAGTACCTCACGGCGTGGTACGGCGGGCTCGAGGTGGACTCGCGTCTGCTCAGCCTGCTCGCCGGCGACTCTCCGTACGGCACCACGTTCTGGCTCTGGGCGGCGTTCGGCCTCTTCCTGCCGATCGGATTGCTCCTCTTTCCGAGCCGCCGGTCGCTCGGCGCGATCCTCACGGCGTCGATCCTGATCAACATCGGCATGTGGCTCAAGCGCTACCTGATCATCGTACCGACGCTCGAGACGCCGTTCATGCCGGCGAGCGCGGCCGGCATCACGCCGCACTACTTCCCGAGCATCGTCGAGTGCGCGATCACGGCGGGGGCGTTCGCCGCCTTCTGCCTGCTGTTCATCGGTTTCTCGCGGCTGTTCCCGATCTTGTCCATCTGGGAGACCGTGGAGGACGCCGAAGAGGCGGAGGACCTCGAGCGCTTCGAGGCTTCGAAGCGTAGCGGCGTGCCGCACGCGGTGCCCGCCGCCGTGCTGCTGCTCGCCGTCGGCACGATGGCGACGCTCATGCCGCAGCACACTGTTTCTGCGCAGGGAATGCCCGCGATGCCAGGAATGGCCGCGCAGCAGACTGCAGCGACCGTTCCGGCAGCGAAGCCGGCCCTGCCTGCGCCGAAGCCCGGGGCCAAAGTGGCGATCTCCACGTCGAAGGAGGACGGTAAAGTGATGGTCGTCGCCACCGTCACGTCGAACGGGAAACCCGTCTCGGGCGCGACCGTCTCGTTCACCGTGGATCGCACGTTCGGCGCGATGACGCTCGGCGACGACCGCACGCTCGGTGACGGCACTGCGGCGGTCGCGTTTCCCGCCGACCTCCCAGGCGACGAGAAAGGCAACTTGGCGGTGAACGCCACGGTCCAGTCGCCGGATGAGGTGGCAGGCGCCGTGGTGCACGCCACGGTGGGCGGCGCGGCGCCGAAGCGAGGATGGAGTGCGGAACCACCGCGCGCGCTCTGGTCATCGCGTGCCCCGGTCGCCGTGGTCGCGACGATCAGTCTGCTGCTGCTCTGTGTGTGGACCACCTACGCGTTCGTGATCGGCCAGCTCGCGGCTTTGTCCAACCTTCCCAAGGAGAACTGAACCATGTCCACTCGTCGAATCATCTCGGTGCCGGCGTCACGCATTGCGATGCGCGCGCTGCTCTGTTGCGGCGCTGCGCTGGCGCTCTGCGGCGGAACGGCCGGCGCGCAGAGTCTGAGCGCCGGCAACACCGCGCCGATCGCGGCGGCGGGCCCGTGGGTCGCTCCCGAACGTGCGGCTCGGCAGACGAACCCGGTGGCTTCGAACGCCGAGTCCGTGAATCGCGGTCACTCCGTGTTCTCCAAGGAGTGCGAGAAGTGTCACGGCAAGGCCGGGCACGGTGATGGCCCGCAGGCCGCGTACCTCTCGACCAAGCCGGCCGACCTCGCCGAGTTGGTGTCGGCGCAGAGCGACGGCTCGCTGTTCTACAAGATCACCGAAGGACGTGGCCAGATGCCGAAGGCAAAGATCAACGACAACGACAAGTGGGCGGTGATCGACTACCTGCGCACGCTCTCCGCGAAGAAGTAGGCTCCCGTTCCGGCTTCGGAGTATCCCTCATCACGGAGGCGCGATGGCGACCACGTTCGTCACGTTGGGAACGATGTCGAGGCTTTTCACGGCGCTGGCGATCGGGGGCGTCGTGATCGCCGCCGAAGTGACTCCAGCGAAGCACAATAGCGCGGTACTCGGACTGTGGACGGCGCCGACGGAGGCCGCGGCGCGCGCCAACCCACTCACGGCGACCACCAGCGTCGTGGCGCTCGGACGCGACCTCTTCATGCGGGACTGCGCGAGCTGCCATGGCGAACGCGGCCGCGCGGACGGTCCCCTCGCATCCTGGCTTCCGCAGAAACCGCTCGACCTCGCGCTGCCGGCGATTCAATCACAGACCGACGGCGTACTGTTCTGGAAGATCGCGGTGGGGCGCGGCCGGATGCTCAGCACGCAGAACACGATGACCGACGATGAGCGGTGGGCGGTCGTCGATTACGTGCGCTCGCTCGGCGACCAGCCGTAAGCTCAGAGGGACCGCCACCGTGAGGCGGCGGCGTGCAAGACCGCGGACCGAACGCACGAGCGGGGCGACTGAGACCCAGTCGCCCCGCTCGCGTTACGTCTATGTTCGCACGCGTCTACGCGTTCACTCCGTGGCACTTCTTGAACTTCTTCCCGCTCCCGCACGGGCAGGGATCATTGCGCCCGACGCTCGACCAGTCGACAGGCTCCTGCGCGCCGCCCGAGAGCGACCGCACGCCACGTCCGGCCCCGATGATCGTCGGGTCGCGACGCACAGCCGCCGTCTGCTTGGGCGACTCGTCCGGGCCCACATCCATCGCCTGCGGTTCCTCCGCCGGGATGTCCTCGGCCATGCCCAGCGCGTTGAAACGGCGCTTGGGCGGCTCGGGAAGCGGCGCCGGCTCGGGCGCGTTGAACTCCATCTGCACGCGCAGGAACCGCTCGGCGAACGTGTGATGCACGTCGTGCATCAGCTCCACGAACATCGCGTACGCTTCCTGCTTGTACTCGAGGAGCGGGTCCTTCTGGCCCCACGAGCGATAGTGGATCGCGTTGCGCAGCTGGTCGAGGTCGTAGAGGTGGTCCTTCCACTTCTCGTCCAGCACGTTGAGCATGACGAGCGCCAGCACCTGATACGCGTACTCCCCGAGCGCCGCGAACTTCGCGTGGAACGCCACGGTCCCGGCGGCACCACCCTCCACCTTGGCGGCGGCGATCGACGCCGGGCGCGTGCCCTGTTCTTCGAAGCAGGGGACGGTGAGCAGGTAGTGCATGAGGAGATCCTGCCGCACGAGCGGCACGTCCCACTCGAGCGGATCGATGACGTCGGCGAGCGCCGTCTCGACGCGGCGCTCGACGGCGCGTTCCACCATCCGGATGGCCTCGCCCTTCAGTTCCTCGCCGCCGTCGAGCGCGAACGAGCGCAGCGAGTAGATGACCTCGCGCTGCTGGTTCATCACGTCGTCGAACTCGAGCAGCCGCTTGCGGCTCTGGAAGTTCTGGAGCTCGACGCGCTTCTGCGCCTGCTCGATGGAGCGCGTGATGAGCGGGTGCGTGAGCACCTCGCCCTCCTGCGCCCCCATCCGGTCCATCAGGCGCGCGATGCGGTCGGAGCCGAAGAGACGCATGAGGTCGTCTTCGAGCGACAGGAAGAACTGTGACGCGCCAGGGTCGCCCTGGCGTCCCGCGCGTCCGCGCAGCTGCCGGTCGATGCGCCGCGATTCGTGGCGCTCCGACCCGATGATGTGCAGGCCGCCGCACTCGTCGACCTCGATGTCCTTGCCGTCCGGGTCCTTCACCACCGACGGTTTGGAGACCTTCACGCCGGCGCCGAGTTTGATGTCGGTG
>CAIRBD010000540.1 GCA_903876745.1 uncultured Gemmatimonadota bacterium | reverse complement strand
TCGGCACGGGCCGAACCGGGCTTCGGCGCGGGCTGTCCTGCGATCCGACCCGGGCATCGACACGAAGGCCTCCGCATACGGCGTCCATACAGCGAGCGCCTTCTGCGGAGGCCTTCGTGTCGAGCCCTGATCTGCCGGCGATTCGTGGCGCAGGACTTCTTGTCGAGCCCTGATCTGCGCGCGATTCGCTGCGGAACGGCTCGTGTCGGCGCGGGTACGTTGAGCGATGCGCCTCGCGCTTCTATGGCGATCGGTTCTGCTCTGGCTTCTCGTGCGACTCGCGCACGGACTGTTCCTGCGCGGGTTCGCTGTTGCCGACCCGGCGTATCACGCGCGGCTGACGGACCCGCAGCCTGCGGTGGTGCTCGTCTGCGCGGTGATGGGGCTCATCGAGTTTCGGCGCCGTCGGGAGCGGGTGCTCGCGGGCAACCTCGGCATCAGCGCCACGCAGCTGGCGGGCGTCATCGCCTTGCCGGCGTTCGTGCTCGAGGCGGCGATCGCGGTCGCCGGCGCGTTCTAGGTGGCGCTCCTCGTCGCGGATTCCATCGGCAAGTCGTTCGGCGCGCGCCGTGTGCTCACGAGCGCGTCGTTGCGCGCCGTGCGCGGCGAGGTGCGCGTGCTCTTCGGCCGCAACGGGATCGGCAAGTCGACCCTGATGAAGATCGCGGTGGGGATCGTGCAGCCCGACAGCGGCGTGGTGTTCTACGATGACCTGCCGCGCCTTCAAGCCCGGCTCGCCACGCTCGCGCGTACGGGGCTGTTCTACCTCGCCGACGAGCACCTGTTCTCGTCGGCGTTCACGGTGCGTGCGCAGCTCGAGTTCCTGCGCCGCGCATACGGGGGGCTCAGCGTCGACGCCGCCGCCGAGCGCACCGGGATCGCGCAGGTCATCGGCCGCCGACCGTTCGCACTGTCGGGGGGCGAACTCCGTCGTGCCGAACTCGCGGCGGTGCTGGTGCGCCGGCCGCGCTGTCTGGTGGCGGACGAGCCCTACCGGGGCATCAGCCCGCGCGATGCCGAGGAGTTATCGGCGATCTTCCGCGAGCTCGCCAAGGACGGTTGCGCCGTCGTCCTCAGCGGACACGAGGTGCACACGTTGCTGGACGTGGCCGATCATCTCACCTGGTGCGAAGCGGGCACGACGCTGGAACTGGGCGCCCCCGGCACCGCGCGCCGGCACGAACGCTTTCGTCAGGAGTACCTCGGTGCGCGCGGTGCGTGACCGGGCGCGCGCTACATCGGCCAGAGTTTCGCGAAGATGAACGCGGTCGCCGCAGCAGACATCGCGGCGTCGAGCAGCTGCGCGAGCCAGGCCTTCCACGGCCGACCGCGCCAGACGCATTCAGGAATGCCCGCGGCGGCGTAGGCGAGCAGCGCGACGGTGAACGTGATCTGCGCCACGAGCGTCTGCGGGGCACCGAGCTTGGGCGTGGGCGCCGCCGCCCACGCGACGTAGCCGACCACGAACGAGATGGATAGGAAGTATCCTCCCATGCCCGCGACCATCTTCGGGATCGACGGGCGGTGCCGGTCAGCGATCGTGATGAACCCCACCGGCCCGCGCGCGAAGGCGAGTTTGACGTCCGCGCGTTCCATCTCGTGGTTCATCGCGTACGGAAAGCGGTAGAGTCCCGGAGGCGGCGGGTCCTTTCGCAGCGCGTCCAGCACGTCCGGCTCGGTCGGCAGCCGCTTCCATTCCGCATGATGGTGCGAGAGCACCGGCCATGCGAGCAGCGCGATGATGGAGCAGGCGATCGCCGAGAGCACGATCGGGCCCCAGAGCTCCTTCAGGAAGAAGGTCAACCAGCCTCCGAGGCGTGAAGCACGCCAGAGCAAAGCGGCGGGAGAGCCATGCGGCAAATGTAACCCGCGGCGTCATCGCAGCGTCTGCGCCGGTCCGCGGCCGGGCCACCGGAGCGTTTGACGGAAGTCCGCATGGCTTAACGACGAGCGCCGCGATGATTGCTCACCGCGGCGCCAGCGAAGCGCGGTTTCCCGTCGGCTTCGCACACGCGCCCCCACCCGAGCGCGCCGTCT
>CAIRBD010000539.1 GCA_903876745.1 uncultured Gemmatimonadota bacterium | reverse complement strand
GGGCAAGTACGCCGTGCAGACCGGACCGGTGGGCCGTCCGGGTGAGACCGGGGACAAGCTCCCTGGACCCACGCTGCTCGGTCCGCAGGTGCCGTCGAAGTATCTGCACCCCGTCGTCAGCGTGCATACGGCCAAGGCCGAGGGCGCCGACGGGGCCGCGACCAAGTCGGAGGGCGCCGCCGGCGCCGCCGTGACCAAGCCGGAGGGCAAGTAATGAGCGCGCACCAGGCCGACGCCCCGTCGCGTGAACGCGTGATCGCCGCCGGCAGCAAGCCGATGCCGGCCATTCTCAAGCCGCTGTCGCTGGCCGCCGCCCTCGTCGGGATCGCGATCTTCGTCTACGGCGTGATGACCGGCAACAACCGCGCGTGGCACGCGTTCCAGGTGAACTGGCTGTTCTTCACCACCTTCTCCTCCGCCGCGGTCATGTTCGTGGCCGTGCAGCGCATCACCACTGCGCGCTGGTCGCGGGGCGTGATCCGCTTCTTCGAAGGGTACGTGGCGTTCCTCCCCGTGGCCTTCCTGGGTCTGCTCGTGCTCCTGTTCTTCGGACGGGACCACGCGTATCCGTGGTGGACCGAACTCTCGATGCTCAAGCACGAGAAGCAGCTCTGGCTGAGTCACCGCTTCTTCGCCGTGCGCGACGCCGCGGTGTTCGCTGTGATCCTCGGCATCCAACTCTGGTACGTGTGGACGAGCGTACGACTCGACGTCGGCATCACGCCGGAGGCCGGGGCGGGGTGGGCGGCGGGATTGCGCGCGCGGATGCGCGCCGGGTTCGGTGAGGAGCGCCGCGAACTGCACAGCACGCACTCGCTGCAGGGCAAGCTCGCCGTCTTCATGGCGCTCATCTTCGGGTTCGGCTGGTGCGTCATCGCGTGGGATCAGTCGATGTCGCTCGATCCGTACTTCTTCAGCACCATGTACGGCTGGCTCGAGTTCATGGGCGGCTGGCTCGTCGCGCTCATGACGCTGGCCGCGCTCGTGCGGTTCTATCGCAGCCACCTCGAGGCCGAGGACCTCATCACCGAGGCCCACTACCACGACCTCGGCAAACTGTGCTTCGCGTTCACCGCGTTCTGGGGCTACCTCGCCTTCAGCCAGTTCCTCGTGATCTGGTACGGCAACGTGGTCGAGGAGACCCACTTCTTCACGCTGCGGCTGACGCACGCGTGGAAGAACTGGACGCTCGCGGCCGCCGTGTTCGCCTTCGCGCTGCCGTTCTTCGGCCTGTTGTCCGTCAAGGCGAAACTGTATTCGCCGGTCATGCTCTTCTTCGCGGCCTGCAGCTTCATCGGCATCTGGCTCGTCCGGTACGTCGAGGTCTATCCCTCGGTGTACGGCGTCTCGTTCAACGCGCCGTTCCATTTCTGGGAGGCGGGCATCTTCCTCGGCTTCCTCGGGGCGTGGGGCTTCTGCTACACCAGCTTCATGGATGCTTTCCCGAAGTTTCGTGTGCTCCTGCTCACATCGCCCTACCGGGACGAGGTCCAGATTCCGGTGGATCCGCGTACGATGGAGCCGCTCCCGGCGCACGAGTAGGTCGCCTAGTGCGGCGCTTCCGCGAAGGGCGAGGGAGCCCGTCTCTCTCGCCCTTCAACATCTATATAGAGCGGTACCGGCCGGGTCGGCCCAGGCGGTTGTCAGTCAACCCACCACAAAGGTTAGGGTTGTCACCGACGGTTGTGTTTGCCTCGTAGCCCTATCGTCCGGTTACGCACCCTGCACGCGATTAGAGTTAGTACACGGAAGTCGGAGACGCTGGAAATGGGGGCGGTAGCTCAGTTGGGAGAGCACCTGCTTTGCAAGCAGGGGGTCACCGGTTCGATCCCGGTCCGCTCCATGAGCCGCGTGCGCGGCGACGGGTCGTTGGCTCTCGGTTCGTCTACGCACGAGGGATGGGAATGTCGTCTGAGGCGCGGGTGAACATCGCGATTGATGCCCGGGGCGTGGCTCGCCGATTTGGCGCCCGCTGGGTACTCCGTGGCGTCGACGTGCAGGTACACCCCGGCGAGATGGTGGGGTTGCTTGGCGCGAACGGCAGCGGCAAGAGCACGCTGTTGCGCATCCTCGCGACGCTGCTCAAGCCGAGTGCCGGCAGCGCGCTCGTGTATGGCCATGACGTCGTGAAAGTCCCCGACGACGTGCGCCGGCACATCGGATTCCTCGCGCATTCGCCGGGCCTCTACGACGATCTGACGGCGCGCGAGAACCTGCAGTTCGCCGCGTCGATGCTCGGGCTCGAAGCGCCGAACCTCGATGCCGCACTCGAGCGTGTGGGCCTCTCACACGTGCGCAACGAGCGCGTGCGCGGGTTCTCGGCCGGCATGCAGCGGCGTCTCTCGCTCGCGCGGCTCGTCCTCGCGAACGCGCGTGTGCTGCTCCTCGACGAGCCCTACAGCAACCTCGACGTAGCGGGCATCGCCCTGATGAACGAACTCATCGGCGAGTCCGTCGCCGGCGGCGGCGCGGCGCTCGTCGTGCTGCACGAACTCGCGCCCTCGGCGGGGCTGCTCGACCGCACGATCACGATCCGCGACGGCCGCATCGTCGGCGACGACGACGCCTTTCTCGAACCCGACGCACTCGCGGCGGCGGGGGAGCGCTAGATGGCCTGGAAAGATGACTGGCGCCGCGTGCGCGCGATCGTGTGGAAGGACCTCACCACCGAGGGGCGTTCGAAGGCCGGCTTCAACTCCGTGGCCGCGCTCGGTGTGACCATCCTCGTCCTGTTCGGTTTCGCGCTTGGTCCCGACACGCAGGCCCTGCGCGACGCGGCCTCCGGCGCGCTCTGGCTCGCCGTGCTCTTCGCCGGTGTGCTGGCGTTCAACCGTTCGTACCAGGTGGAACTCGAGAGCGGCGCCCTCGAGCCCCTGCTGCTGTACCCTGGCGCCCGCTGGACCATCTTCGCCGGCAAACTGCTCGCGAACACCATCTTCGTCGGGCTCATGCTCGTCATCGTGGTGCTCGTCGGCATCGTGCTCTTCCAGGTGAACATCCCCGACGCGTGGCCGAAGCTCGTCGCCGTGCTCGCGCTCGGGTCCATCGGCCTCGTCTCGCTCGGCACCTTCTACGCGGCGATGGCGAGCCGCAGCCGCGCGCGGGAGGTGCTCCTCCCGCTCCTCCTGTTCCCCATGCTCGTTCCCGTGCTGCTCGCGGCGATGTCGGCGTCCAAGGCGCTGCTCAGCGGTGACATGATGCACGAGGCCGGCGCGTGGATGAACATGCTCGTGGCGTACGACGTGATCTTCGTCGTCGCGCCGCTCCTTGCGTTCGAACACGTCATCGAGGTGTGACCCCCTTATGACCGCTCCCTCCGCGACGACCGACCTCCCGCGCCCGGGCTACTGGCCCTGGTTCGGCGCGTTCGCCTATCTCTTCCTCATCGGCGCGCAGGTGATGGGGCTCGTGACCTCCGTCCCCGATCGCGACATGGGGCATCTGCAGAAGATCATGTACGTGCACGTGCCGGCGGCCTGGATCATGTCGCTCACGTTCGCCGTCGTGCTCTGGTACAGCTTCCTCTACCTGTGGAAGCAGCGCGAGAACGACGACCTCAAGGCCGCCGCGGCCGCCGAGGTGGGCTCCGCGTTCTGCGGGCTCACGCTCGTGCTCGGCATGATCTGGGGCCGTCCCGCGTGGGGCGTGTGGTGGACGTGGGACGCGCGCCTCACGTCGACGCTGGTGCTCTTCCTGATCTTCGTCGGCTATCTGGCGCTGCGCGCCTTCGTCGAGGACCCGCACCGCCGCGCCCAGTGGAGCGCCGCCGTCGGCATCATGGGCGCCATCAACGTGCCCATCGTATACATGTCGGTGCGCTGGTGGCGCACGCTGCACCAGGTGCAGTCGAGCCCGGCCACGGTGGACCCGTGGTACGTGATCAACCTGCGCGCCAACGCCTTCGCATTCCTCTTCGTCATGATCTACTTCATCCGTCAGCGCTACGTGGCGTCGCGTTTCGAGCGCGCCGCCGAGCTCGCCGCGCAGGCCGTCGCCCTCGGGAGGAACTGACCATGGGTGCCATCGCGTCACAGTACAACTGGTATTACGTCGGGGCGGCCTTCGGCATCTCGTGGGTCGTCATCATCGGCTACGCCGTGCACGTGCATCGTGTCATGGCGAAGGCCCGCAAGGAATACGCAGACGCATCGGCCCTGCGGCCGAGGGGGGTATAGATGGCTGGAATGAGCGCAAGAGGACGCTGGCTGATCGCCGCCGCCGCGGTGATCGTGGGGGCGTTCGGGTTTCTGCTGTACGGGGGCCTCGACAAGAACGTCGTGTTCTTCCTCACGCCCAATGAACTGATCGCCAAGGGGACCTCCGGCTACGAAGTGGCGGTGCGTCTGGGTGGACAGGTGAAGCCGAAGTCGGTGACCTGGGACGAGAAAGCGCTCGACCTGCGTTTCGTCCTCACCGACGGCGCCGGCGACGTCACCGTGCACGCCAAGGGCGCACCGCCGCAGATGTTCCG
>CAIRBD010000538.1 GCA_903876745.1 uncultured Gemmatimonadota bacterium | reverse complement strand
CAACGACCTCGACATCGAGATCGCGCACGACGCCAAGGGGCTGCGCACCGCGCAGCGCCGGCTCGCCTCGTGCGACGTCATCATCGTCGACACGCCCGGGTGCGCCCCGCGCAGCGACCGCGCCACGTGGCGCGCGATGCTGCGCGAGCTCACGCCCGACGAAACGCACCTCGTGTTCCCCGCCACCACCCGCTACGACCTCGCCGGCGCCATCCGCGACGACGCGGAATCGCTCGGCGTGACGCACGCGCTGCTCACCAAGCTCGACGAAGTGCCGAGCGACGCCAACGTCGCGATGCTCGCCTCCGAACTCGGACTCCCCGCGCGCTGGATCACCGACGGCCAGCGGCCGACGACCGACCTCCGCTCGGCGGCGCCCACGATCATCAGCGCCTTCGAAGTCGCACCAGAGGAGCAGGGAGCCTTCGCGTGAGCGCACCCCTCTCGCTCTTCGGCCGCCTCGGCGGCGCGAACACCAGCGAGCTGCACGCCGTGGTCGTCAGCGCCGCGGCGCAGGGCGCGGGCGCGACGACGGTCGCGGCGCTGTTCGCGATCGCCGCCGCTGGCGACGCCCGCCGCACCCTGCTCATCGGGTCCGAGGACGACTCGGCACGGCGTCTCGCCCTCATCGGCGACGACGCCGAGGCGCTGGGGATCCGGCACGCCGTGCTCGGCGACAGCGATCGACGCGGCAGTTTTCGCCGCCTCGCCCCGCTCATGCGCGATCACGACCTCGTCATCATCGACGCCGGCTCGCGCCTCGACACCGTCGCCGCGGCCACCGTCTCGCTCGAAGCGCGTCATCTCGTGGTCGCCGGCAACACCGACCCCGGGTCGCTCGCCGCCTCCTACGCGATGGTGAAGGCCATCGACGAGCGGTCGCGCGACCTGATCATCGAGCTGCTCTTCAACCAGCAGGACCCCTCGCGCGGCGCCGACGCCTGCCGCGCCGTGCAGAGCGCCGCCGAGCGGTTCCTCGGACTCGACCTCAGATACGCTGGCACGATTCCTGTAGATGAAGAGTTGCGGGCGGCGATTCTTGCCGCATCACCGCTGCCGTTCGCGGCGGACCGGTTCCGGGCCGGACAAGCAGGACTGCAGGTCGCATCCCGGGTGATCGCCGAAGTCACCACCAAATCGCTCGCGACACACGCGGCGCGACAGCACTCCTGGAGAGACTGACGATGGACCTCGATCCCATCTGGACCCGGTACCGGAAGGGTGATGCCGACGCCCGGCAGCAGTTGCTGAACGAGCACCTCGGTCTCGTCTACTTCGTCGCGCGGCAGCTCGCCTCAGGGCTCGGCGCCGACGTCGAGTTCGACGAGTTCGTCAGCGCCGGCACGCTCGGCCTGATGAGCGCGCTGGAGAGCTTCGACGCCAGTCGCGGCCTCGCCTTCAGCACCTTCGCCGCACCGCGCATCCGCGGTTCGATCCTCGACGAGCTCCGCCGGCAGGACCACGTGCCGCGGTCCATCCGTCGCAAGTCGCGCCAGATCAGCGCCGCACACGACGCCGCCAGCCGCGCGAGCGGCCGCGACGCCGGCGATCAGGAAACGGCCGAACGGCTCGGCGTCGACCTCGAGACGCTGTGGAAGTGGCAGGCCGACATCGAGGGCGCCGTCCACATCCCCCTCGACCGCACCACGCGCGAGAACGCCGACGAAGCGCCCGCGCCGTCCGAGACGCTCTCGAGCGAGGACGAGGACTGCATCGAGGATCGCGTCAACTTCGACCAGGAAGTCACCATCCTGCGCGACGCCATCCAGGATCTGGGCGAACAGGAACGCATCGTCCTCACGCTCTACTACTTCGAGGAGCTGAAGCTCCACGAGATCGCCTCCATCCTGCAGCTCACGGAATCGCGCGTGTCGCAGATCCGGTCGAAGGCACTCGGCAAGCTTCGCAAGCAGCTCTCGCCGCTCCGCGCCAACGTCGCCTGAGCCGCAGCAGCCCCGCAGGACGCTCGGCAAGAACTGCCGCGCACGCAGCCCCGGAGTCGCCGAATGGCACTCCGGGGCTTTTGTCTAAGTTGTTATTTCACAGATAGTTAGAATCTTCCAGCCGTGGCACGGACGTTGCACATATCGTGGTCGGACACGGAGGATTCGATGGGTTCTGGCATTCGGCCGACTGGCCTCGACAACGCGACGGCGGCGCTCCGTTACTACGAGCGCCGGCAGGAAGTGGTCGCGAACAACCTCGCGAACGTCAACACCGACGGCTTCAAGGGTGAGCGCGCGTTCGCGCGGTTGCTCAGCGACGGCAGCACGCCGGCGATCGAGACGGCCACCGACTTTCGCAGCGGCCCGATCACGCAGACCGGCGCGCCGCTCGACCTCGCCCTCGGGCGTGGCGGTTTCTTCGTGGCGCAGACCGGCGCCGGCGAGCGCCTCACGCGTGGGGGATCGCTGCACCTCGATGACGCGCGCCGCCTGGTGGATCAGAGCGGCAACGCGCTCCTCGCCGAGAAGGACGTCGCCGGCAACGCCGGCGGTCCCATCGAAGTCCCCGCGAACGCGCGCACCATCACGGTGAGCGACAGCGGCATGGTCAGCGCCGACGGCAAGGACCTGGGCCGTCTGCGCGTGGAGAACGTGCCGGCCGGCACACGGTTGCAGCACGACGCCGGCGGACTGTTCATCCCCGCCGGCGCGCGCACTCTCGTCCCACCGGAGGATCGCGCGGTCCATCAGGGCGCGCGCGAAGAGAGCAACGTGAGTTCGGTCGGCTCGCTCGTCGACATGATCGCCGTGCAGCGCGCGTACGCCAGCGTGCAGAAAGTGATTTCCACCATCGACTCGGCGCGCAGCATCGCGGTGACCGAGCTCGCCAAGCCCAACTAAGGAACCGGCCCATGGATCCCGCCCTGAACACCGCTGCGACGGGGATGATGGCGCAGCAGACGCGCACCGACGTCATCGCCAACAACCTCGCCAACGTCAACACGACCGGCTTCAAGCGCAGCCGCGCGCATTTCGAGGACCTGCTCTACCAGATGGTGCAGGGCTCCTCCGCCGTGAACGGCGGCGACGCGAGCAGCACGCAGGCCATCCAGGTGGGACGCGGCACGCGGCTCGCCGGCGTGGAACGGTTGCACTCGCAGGGGGCGCTCGAGCAGACGAGCCGTCCGCTCGACCTCGCCATCCAGGGCGAGGGGTTCTTCCAGATCCAGCTGCCCAACGGCACCACGTCGTACAGCCGCGACGGTTCCTTCCAGATCTCCGATCAGGGAGCGCTCGTCACGGCCGAGGGCTACACGGTCGTCCCCGGGGTGAAGATCCCGCAGAACATCACCAATCTCACGATCGGTTCCAACGGCATCGTGACGGCGACGGTCGGCACCGATGCGAAGCCCACGGAACTCGGCCGCATCGAGATCGCGCGGTTCGCGAACCCGGCGGGGCTCCAGTCGCTCGGCAACAACCTGTACCAGGCGAGCGCCTCCTCCGGCGACCCGACGACGGGCTTCCCGGGCGATGAAGGCGCCGGCCAGGTGACGCAGGGCTATCTCGAGTCGAGCAACGTCGAGGTGGTGCAGGAGATGGTGGACATGATCGCCGCGCAGCGCGCGTACGAACTGAACTCCAAGGCCATCTCGAACAGTGAACAGATGGCAGCCACCGCCAACAACCTCATCCGCTGATGCGCCTCCTGCCGGCCATCGCGCTCGTCT
>CAIRBD010000537.1 GCA_903876745.1 uncultured Gemmatimonadota bacterium | reverse complement strand
GGTCGTCGGTTCAATCCCGACCTGTGGCTCTGAGAGCCAGAACGCGGCGACCCTCAGGTCGCCGCGTTCGTCGTTACGGAGCGTCGCGCGCTGGCTGGGACGGCGGCCGACGCGCGGGCGTGACGGTCAGGCCGCCGCGACGCCCACCGCCCGCCCGCGCCGTCGCCGCCACGCGCCCAGCCGCCGGAGCGCGAGCGCGAGCCCGGTCCACACCAGCAGGCCCGCCAGCGCCGACGCCAGCGTCGCGATCACCTGACCCGTCACGCCGAACGCTTCGCCGGTGTGCGTGTAGCGCATCCACGCGCGGATCTTGCGGCTCGCGCTCAGCGACGCATACGAGCGCACGGCCGTCGGGAGCAGCGTGGCCCGCTGCAGCGTGAGCGTCGTGCGCAGGTCCGCGCGGAGCATGTTCCCTTCACCCACCGACACCTGGAGCGTGGAGTCCTTCAGCCCGGGCAGTGAGATCGTCGCCGAACGCCACGCGGGGATCGTCCGCTCCATCGCACCGAAGGTGGCGTCGAGCGTCGCGTCGTCGGCGCGCACGGGGTTCGGCGGGGGCCCCGCCTGCTTCGGCGCGGCGGGCTTGGGCTCCGCCGCGGGCCGTTCGGGTTGTGCGGCCGCGAGTTGTTCCGCCGGCGTGCCGAGCGCGCGGTCGAGCCACTTGCCCGGCCACTGATACGCCATGAACACCCCCGCCGTGACGATCGCGAACAGCGGCATGGCGATCCAGAACCCGGCGACGGTGTGCCAGTTGAAATCGCGGGCCTTGCCCCGCAGCCTTCCGTCGAAGCGCAGACTCGAACGCACGATGGCGGCCGTCCACCGTCGCGGCCACCAGAGGACGAACCCCGAGAGCACGAGCATCAGGAACAGGAAGTTCGCGAGCCCGGTGAAGATGCGCGCCGTGCCGCGCGCGGGCGCCGTGGTCGCGCCGAGGAACCGGTGCCAGCGTGTGACCGCGCTGAAGAACGCCTGGGCCTTGCCCCCTTTCGGAATCGTGAGGGTGTCAGCGGTGAACGGGTCGAGCGCGATGGCCGGCCGGGCGCGGTCACGGAACCGCACGGTGACCGGTTCGTGCACGTCGGCGCGCAGGGCGATGCTGGAGATGTCGGCGCGCGCCACGCCGCGCAGGGCCAGCAGCGAGTCGAGTGGCAGGCGCGCGGCGCCGTCGTGCGCGGGCACCGCCGGTGCGCCGTCCACCATCGCGATGACCTGCCGCTCGAAGCCGAGCAGCGCGCCGGTGACCGACATCAACCCCACGATGAGGCCGGCCGACACGCCGATGGCGAGGTGACACCAGAAGAGAACGGTCCGCAGGCGCGCGTTCATGAGATGCAGTACTCCGTGCAGGGGCGCGTGGGCCAGTTCCGCCGACGATGTTCCGAATACACTCAAGGGTAGCGGGCGCTCCACCGCGCCGCAGGGCGATGCGGCCACCATCGCGGGCGCATCTTCCCCGAATGGCGGACACTCCCCCGATCCCAGACCCCCAACTTCCGAAACGCACCGCGCTGCGATTCTTCGCCGCGTTCTGGGTGCTGGGCTTTCACGCCCTCCCGCGCGACGCCTCAGACGGCGCGTGGGCCGCGTTCTGGAACCGCGGCTGGCTGGGGGTCACGTGCTTCTTCGTGCTCTCGGGGTTCATCCTCACCCACACCTACGGCGCACGCGGCGCGGCCCTCGACCGGCGCGCGTTCCGGGCGGCGCGATTCGCGCGCATCTCTCCGCTGTATCTGTTCGCCATGCTCTTTGCGGTGCCGCAACTCGTGCACATCGCGGGGCCCATCGAGCGGGGGCGTCTCGCCGGGATCGTGCTCTCCCTCCTCGCGATGCTGCAGTCGTGGTTCGGGTCGTACGTGTGCGTGTGGAACTGTCCGAGCTGGTCGCTGAGCGATGAGGCGTTCTTCTGCGCGCTCTTCCCGCTGCTCGTGCCGCTCGTGCGCGCTCGTGCGCGCTCGTGCGCGCTCGTGCGCGCTCGTGCGGGGCGCGCCGTGCTGCTCGCGCTCACCGTGGTCGGCATGGCGCTCCTCGTGGCCGACGCCGCGGGGCTCGGCGTGCCTTCCGTTGTTGCGGGTTCGGCCGAGTCCACGCTCAATCCGCCGGCGCGCCTCCCGGAGTTCTTGCTCGGCCTGTGGATCGGCGGGCTGTGCCTTGCGCGGCGTCCCGTGTGGCCGCGCGCGCGGCTCAGTGCGCCTCGAGCAGCCAGCGGCGGTGCTGCACTGCGCTCGCGCTGAGCGCGGTGCCGTACGACATCGGCGCAAAGTACGCGAAGCTGACCGCCACGAGCGCGATCATCGCCACATAGGTGGTGCGCGAGACGCGGCTCGGGAAGCGCCAGAGACGGTCCGTATCGTCGTCGGTCCAGCCGGCGAGCACGCCCACAGCGAACGACGCAAGCGCCACGCTGTACGTGAGCCCGAAGAAATAGTGGTACAGGTACATAGGCCGCGTGATGAAGGCGAACGGCACGAAGTTCATCACGTAGCCGGCGAGCAGGAAGAGCAGGGCATCGCGATGCGTCCGCGCGCGGGCCGCAACCACCGAGGCGCGCCCCGCGCCTCCGCGACGGGACAGCCGGGCCAACGCGAGCAACGCGCCGAACAGCGCGAGCGCGGCGAGGATGCCCCACCAGAGCACGGGATTCCCCTGCAGCATGATCCACTGCGTGTCGCCGCGCTGCCCCGTGTCGGTCTGCCAGAAGAGCACGGGATGCTTGGAGATGGGCCACGTGTACCACTTCGAGGCCGCGGGGTGCGTGGCACCCGACCACGAGAGGTTCATCGCGCCCATCGCGTGATTCAGGTCGGCGACCTCCGCCGCGAACGACATGTGCGCGTCGGCGCGATACGCCGCGTTGCCCACGCGCGTCGCCGCGAACTCGGGCGACATGTAGCGCACCCCGATGCCGTCGTTGGGCAGCAGCGCGAAATGGACGGCGAACGTGGCCACGTACACCGCGGCCGGCACCACGGCGAGTGTGGCGAACTCGCCGGCCCATCGCGCCATGCTCGGCGCGGGCGCTGCCGCCGCCGCGCGGCGGACGGCGCGCGGCGTGCGCCACATATCGAGCGCCCACGTCACGCCCATGAGACCGAGCGCCACCCCGTCCGCATCCAGGTGACGCTCCCCGGACTCCTCGATCATGCGCTGCATGAGTTCGCGCACCAGGATCTCGAAATCCTCGTCCTTGCGGCCGCAGATATCCAGGTACTCCTGGCGCGAGCTGGCCTCCCCCCAG
>CAIRBD010000536.1 GCA_903876745.1 uncultured Gemmatimonadota bacterium | reverse complement strand
GGCAGGAACGGTTCGTTGAACAACTCCACCGCCGCCGCCCGGAACATCCGGCTCGTCACCCCTTCCATCGACAGGGTGATCTGCCCCTTCAACTGCTGCTTTCCCATCGCCAGCTCGTCCGCGCCCACGCCGTCGCGCGCGATCCGTTCCAACTCCGTACGCACCGCGTCGGCCGCCTGTTGCGCCGACTCCGGCGCCGTGCCGAGGTACACGCCCTGCGTGCCGGCGTCGACCTGGAACGATTGAAATGTATACACGGAATAGACCAGCCCAAGCTCTTCGCGCACCCGCTGGAACAACCGCGAGCTCATGCCACCCCCGAGCAGGGTATTCATGAGCATCAGCGTATGCCGGCGCGGATCCCGATGCGGCACCGTGGGGCATCCGAACACGAGGTGCACCTGTTGCCCGTCGCGTTCCACGTGCTGTGCGGACGGAGGCATCGGCACCGCGGGCGTGACCACCATCGGTGTGTCGTCCCCCCGGGGGATGTCCGCCCAGCCGGTCGCGGCCAGCACCTCGAGGAGCCCTTCGTGCGTGACGTTGCCACTCGCCGCCACCACGACCTGCGGCGGGTGATACGCCCGCGCGTGCAACGCCCGGATGTCGGCCACCTTCATCTGCCCGACGCTCTCGCGCGTGCCAAGGATGGAATACCCGAACGGGTGCGCTCCCCACACGGCCTCGTTGTGCAGCTCGAACACGAGGTCATCGGGGGTGTCCTCCATCATGCCGATCTCTTCGAGCACCACTTTCCGCTCGAGCTTGAGGTCGGCGTCGCGCAGCAGCGGGTGGAATACCAGGTCGGCCAGCACGTCCGCCGCCTGCGGCAGGTGCTCGTCGAGCACCCGCGCCTGATAGCACGTATGCTCGCGCGCCGTATACGCGTCCAGCGAGCCGCCCAGCGACTCCAGCGACGCCGCGATGTCGCGCGCCGAGCGCCGCTCCGTCCCCTTGAACACGAGATGTTCGAGGAGGTGCGACACGCCCATCTGCGCGCGTGTCTCGTGGATCGACGCCGCGCGCACCCAGGCCCCGATAGCGATCGACCGCACGCCCGGAAGATGCTCCGAGAGTACGGTCAATCCATTCGGCAACACCGTGCGCTCCACGCCCCGCTCCGCCAGGAGGGCGGCTGCGGCAGGCAGAGCGCCGGCCATGTTAGCGCCCGCGACCACCCCGGCCGCCGCCACGCCCACCGCGGCCGCCACGATCACCACCACGGTCGCCGCGCGGAGCGCGCTCTTCACCACCCTCGGTCGCCGGCGTATCGGCTGCTGCCGGCGCGGCACCTTCGGCGTACGTCGAGTCCGGCGCAGCCGCGGCCGCGCCTTCCTCGGCGCCCGGCTTCGGCACCAGCGCCTTCATCGACAGGCGCAGACGGCCACGCTCGTCACGATCGATGAGCTTGACCTTCACGCGGTCGCCCTTCTTGACCACGTCCTCGGTCTTCTCCGTGCGGCCGTGCTGCAGCTCGGAGATGTGGACGAGGCCTTCCGTGCCCGGCATGATCTCGACGAACGCGCCGAACGCGGTCGTGCTCTTCACCGGGCCTTCGTACGTCTCGCCCACGATCGGCTCGGCCGTGATGGCCTGCACCATCTGGCGCGCGCGCTCCATCGACTCGCCGCCCACGGCGGCGATCGTCACGAGGCCGCTGTCGTCCACCGTCAGCTCGGCGCCCGTCTCGTCCTGGATGCCGCGGATCGTCTTCCCCTTGGGGCCGATCAGGTCGCCGATCTTCTCGGGGTTGATGTGCACCGTCACGATCCGTGGCGCCCACGGACTCATCTCCGTCTTCGGCGTGGCCATCGCCTTGTCCATCTCGCCGAGGATGTGCAGACGGCCGTCCTTCGCCTGCGCGAGGGCCTCTTCCATCAGCTTGAGGTCGAGCCCCTGGATCTTGATGTCCATCTGGATGGACGTGATCCCTTCGCGCGTGCCCGCCACCTTGAAGTCCATGTCGCCGAGGTGGTCTTCGGTGCCGAGGATGTCGGTGAGGATCGCGTACTTCTTCCCTTCCTTGATGAGCCCCATCGCCACGCCGGCGACGGCGGAGCGCATCGGCACGCCCGCGTCGAACAGCGAGAGCGAACCGCCGCACACCGAGGCCATCGAGCTCGAGCCGTTGCTCTCGAGCACGTCGCTCACGATGCGGATCGTGTAGGGGAATTCCTCGAACGCCGGCAGCACGCCCATCAGCGCGCGCTCGGCGAGGTTGCCGTGGCCGATCTCGCGGCGGCTCGTGCCACGCATCGGGCGCACTTCACCGGTCGAGAACGGCGGGAAGTTGTAGTGGAGCATGAACGACTTGGTGGTCTCCTTCGCGTCGTCGATGCTGTCCATGCGCTGCACGTCGTTGGCCGTGCCGAGCGTCGCGGCGACGAGCGCCTGCGTCTGGCCGCGCGTGAAGAGCGCCGAACCGTGGGCGCGCGGAAGCAGCCCGGTATCGATGCTGATCTGGCGCACTTCGGTCGGCTTGCGGCCGTCCACTCGAAGGCCGGTGTCGAGCACCTGCGCGCGGAGCGCGTCATACTCGAGATCGCCGAGCACCGCGCCGATGAAGGCGTGTTCGGTGTCGGGGAGCTCGGCCTTGAGCAGATCCTTGACCGTGCTCTTGACCTTCTCCACGGCCTGGATGCGCGTCTGCTTGTCCTTCTGGTTGATGGCGGCGAGGATCTTCTTCTCAGCCTCCGCCTTCACGCGCTTGATCACCGACGCCGGCGTCTCCGCCTTCTTCCACTCCATCTTGTCGGCGCGCTCCGTGTCGAGGAGCTCGTTCTGCATGCCGATCAGCTCACGGAGGCCGCCCTGCGCGATCTTGAGCGCCTGCACGACATCCTCTTCCTGGATCTCGAGGGCGCCGCCCTCGACCATCATGATCGAGTCCTGCGTGCCCGCGACGACGAGGTCCATGTCGCTGTATTCGAGCTGCTGGAACGTGGGGTTGAGCACCCAGTTCCCCTGCACGCGGCCCACGCGGACGCCCGCCAGCGTCTCGGCGAACGGGATGCGCGACGCGTTCAGCGCGAACGACGTGGCGACGAGGCCGAGCACGTCGGCGTCGTTCTCCTGGTCGGCGGAGATCACGTAGAGGAACACCTGCACTTCGTTCTTGAAGCCTTCGGGGAACAGCGGACGGATGGAACGGTCGATGATGCGGCAGGAGAGGATCTCCTCGTCGCGCGGCCGTCCCTCACGCTTGATGAACCCGCCCGGGATCTTGCCCGCGGCGTACGTCTTTTCCTTGTACTCGACGGTGAGCGGGAAGAAGGGGAGCGTGCTCTCCTTGTCGCTCACGGTCACGGCGGCGAGCACCATCGTGTCGCCAAAGCGGACGAGCGCGGAACCCGCGGCCTGCTTCGCCATGCGTCCCGTCTCGATGGAGAGGGTGCGGCCGGCGAACGTCCGTTCAATACGATGCATCATTGCTTTTTTCTCTCAGGAGATGCACAAAAAGCGCGGTCCGCAGAGGGCGGCCGCGCAGTTCGTGTCACACGTTGTCTTAATAGCGGAGGCCAAGATCGGCGATGATCTTGCGATATCGGTCGATGTCCGTACGTCTGAGGTAGCTCAGCAAGCGCTTACGCGTCTGCACCATCTTCAGCAGGCCACGACGGCCGTGATGGTCTTTCGCGTGCTTGCGGAAGTGATCATTGAGGTAGTTGATCCGTTCCGTGAGCATTGCCACCTGCACCTGGCTCGACCCGGTGTCGGTCGCGTGCTGGCGATGCGTCTCGATCGCCGCTGACTTCGTGAATGCCATGTTCTGTCCTTTGCCCCTATGCTGTCATTTAGTTGTAGCATAACAACATAGCGGTATTATGAAGCGATGTAAAGGGGAGTACCGCCCGAGTGGCATCCTCCCAGCCGCCACGCTCACGTCCAATCCGCTCAGCGCACGAGCTTCG
>CAIRBD010000535.1 GCA_903876745.1 uncultured Gemmatimonadota bacterium | reverse complement strand
CGCGATGTCGCCGAGAGTGCGAACGTCACCGGGATGATCATGCGCACGGACATCGAGAGCGGCGTCATGCCGGCGGCCGTGAACGTGAGCGTCTGCGTACCGCTGCCGGCGAGCTGCAGCCCGATGAAGGTCGCGACGCCGGCCGCCGCGTTCACGGTCTTCGCGCCAGTGAGTGTACCGCCGCCGGCCGTGACGGCGACCGTCACCGCGTTGTTCGCGCCGGGGACGGTCGTCCCGGTGACTTCGCGCAGGCTCACGCTGAATGTGCCCATCGCGGCTCCTGACAGATACGCCACCGGCGCCGACTCGAGGATCACCTGCGTGGGCACGAGCGTCGGCGTGAGCGCGGCCGTCCACACCCCACGGCCGTGCGTCGCGGCGGCCAGCGTACTGGTGGCCAGGTTGTACTTCACGTCGAATACCGCGACGTTCGGCAGTCCCGTGGAGGCGAGGCTCCAGCTGGCGCCGTCATCCGTGGAGCGGAACACGCCGAGATCGCTGCCGATCACCAGTTCGCCGCCGGGGATCAACGCGAAGCCGTTCACGGGGATGTTCGGAAGATTCGCGCTGATGTCGCTCCAGGTCGTGCCCGAGTTCGCGGTGCGCCAGACGTGCCCCGCCCCGAACCCCGACACCGTCACGTAGGCGATCGCCGGGTTCGCGCGATTCACGATGATCGACGTGATGTTGCGTGCGGGGAGCCCGCCGCTGATCGTCCGCCAGGTCGCGCCGCCATCCGTCGTGAGCGCGAGGTCGCCGGTGCTGGCGCCGACATACACGACGTTGGTGTCCGACTGCGCCACGCCGATGGCCGTGACGGTGCCGCCGCGCGGGAACATCCCCGAGCCGAACGACGTCCAGAGATCGCCGCCGTTGCGTGTGCGGTACAGTTTGCTCGTGCCGAAATAGAGGAACGACGGATGCGCCGGATCGAGGGCGATCGGCGGAATGAACTGCGCGGCGTCGCCGATGCCGATGCCGTTGGTGACGAGGCTGAATCCGCCGAGCGGCGACGTGCGCCGCCGCGGCCCGGAATACCCGCTGTTGGCCGACCACTGCGTCTCGGCGTAGCTGACGGACGGGTTGGCGGGATTGATCGCCGTGAATCCGCCGTCGCCCCCGAGTACCGCGCTCCAGGTGGACGATCCCGTGTATTCCACGCTGCCGTTGTCCTGCGTGCCGCCGAGCACGGCACCCGAGGTCGGGTGCAGCGAGAGGCCGCCATAGAACTGCGTCAGCGACAGCGAGGCATTGAGGCTCGTCCACGAGGCGCCGATATTCAGCGACCTGTAGATGCCGCCGTCCGTGCCGGCGTACATCGTCGTCGGCGTCTGCGGATCGAACACGAGCGCGTGGTGATCCACGTGGATCGGCAGCGCGACGTCGGTGAACGTGGTGCCGCGGTCGAGCGAGCGGTACAGGCTGAGGCCGCTGAAGTACACGGTGCTCGTGTCGGTGGGCGACGCCGTGAGCACCATCGCGTACCAGCACTGCGCACTGCAGTTGACGCCGTTCGCGCTCTTGGCGAGCCACGTGTTGCCGCCGTCGTTGGTGCGGTAGAGCCCCGTGAGATTGCTGGTGGCCGGATTCTCGACGCTCACCCACATCACGGAGGGATTCGCGGGACTCACCGTGATGGCGATGCGGCCGACGTTGCTCGTAGGGAGCCCGCCGCCGACGAGTGTCCACGAAGCGCCGTTGTCGAGCGACAGATACAGCCCGTTGGCTACGTTCGTGTACGGTGATGCGGCCGCCGCGAAGATGGGGTTGCCGCTCGTGCCGGGCATGACCACGTCGGTGACGTAGCTGTAGCCCTTGTTGAGGATGTTCGCCCACGTCGTGCCGCCGTTGATGGACTTGTACAGTCCGAACGACGTCGCGGCATAGAGCGTCGCGGCGGTGGTCCCGGCCGTGGCGGGATCGACGAGGATCTTCGCGATGCGCGCGCCCCCGGTGGCCGTCTGGAACACGTTCTGACCGAGTGTGCTCCATGTGGCGCCGCCGTCGGTCGTGCGCAGGACGCCGCACCCGTAGTAGCTGTCGCCGGAGAAGTTCTCTTCGCCGGTGCCGACGTACACGATGTTCGGGTTCACCGGGTCGATCGTGATGCTGCCGATGGCGAGCGAACATTGCGCGTCGCCCAGCGGCGTCCAGGTGGTTCCGCCGTCAGTGGTCTTCCAGACGCCGCCCTGCGCGCCGCCCACATACACGATCTGCGCGTTCGTCGGGTGGACGGCGATCGCCGCCACGCGGCCGCTGTTGTTCCCCTGGATCGGCGTGGGGCCCAGCGACTGCCACGCGGTCATCGGACTTGCGAGGGCGCTGGCGGGCGCGATGAGGTTGAGCAGTCGCATCGACTGGAGCGCTTTGAAACGGGCGCCCGCCGGGATGCGCTGGAATGGATACGCCCGCTGCTGCTCGAAGTAATCGGAGCGGCCGCGCGGGTCGTCCTCGCCCTGGCGCGCCGGCAGTTGCTGCGCGCGCGCGGCGGGCGCGCTCACGCCGAACGCACACAGCGCACCGAGCGCGGCGAACGCCGTGAGCACCAGACGATGGACTCGATGCGTCATCGGATCACGAACCGGTGCAGCACGCTGAACGCGGCCGCGGTGAGATCGGTGAAGTCCGACACGCCCAGCTCGCGCGCCGTGACGGTGATCGTCCCCTGTGCGCCCGCCGCGAGCGACGCATGGAAGGTGAGCTTGGCGATCTCGGCGCTGCCGGTGAACCCGGCCGCGTCGGCAAAGGCGAGGACCAGCGTGCCGGCGAGCGCCGTGGTGGCGTTGACCGCGGGCACCGTCTGCGCGCCATTCGTCGCGCTCACGAAGCCGATGACGGCGGGCGTCCACGTCACGACGAGCACGCCGGACGACAGTTTGGGCGCGTTCGAGCCCCAGTTCGCCGACACGGAGATGGTGAACGTCGTGTCGCTCTTCAGCGTCATCGCGCCAAGGTTCGTCGTGAGCACGGGCGTCGATGCGCCGGCGACGACGGCGACGAGTGAATCGAGCACAGGGCCGGAGCCCCCCGCCGCGCTGACGACGATCACCGCCTGCCCCGTCGCCACACCCGACACGGCGCCCGTGGCCGACACGGTCGCGACAGACGGCGAGCGGCTCGTGTACGTGAGCGCGGGGTTCGGGACCGCACGGCTGTTCACATCGCGCACATCCGCCACGGTGGCGCCGTTCGCGCCCGGCGCGAGGAAGAGCAGCTGGGCATTGAACGCCACGGTCGCCGGCGGGCCGATGACGGTGACGCTCACCGTCGCGCTCTTCCCTTCGCTCGTGACGGTGATGACGGCCGTCCCCGGCGCGACGGCGGTGACGAGCCCGGCCGCGGAGACCGTGGCTTTGGTCGCGTCGCTCGTCGCCCACGCGAACGTGCGGCCGGCGAGGGCGGCGCCCACGGAATCCTTGGACGCCGCGGTGAGCTGCTGCGTCTGGCCGACGATCAGCTGCACGGCCGGCGACGACACGGCAACGGTGGCGACGGGCACCGGCGATACGCTCACGCTCGCACTGCCCGACTTCCCTTCACTCGACGCGCTGACCGTCACGCCACCCGGCGCGATCGCCGTCACCAGCCCGCTCGACGACACCGAGGCCTTGCTCGCGTCGCTGCTGCTCCAGCTGATGGCGCGATCGGCGAGCGCGCCGCCATTCGCATCCGCGGCAGTCGCGGACAGCTGCGTGGTCTGCCCCACGAGCAGCGCGGCGCTGCCGGGCGCCACGTGCACGGCGCTCACCGGCACCACCTTGGGTTCGGTCGGTCCACTGCACTGCACCGACGCCGCGAACAGCGTGAGCGCCGCCACGAGCACAGTGCGCGGCCGCATCGCCGGACGACGAACACGCCGGGTGGCGCTATCGGTCGATGTCGGGATCACGGTGTCGTCGCCTGGGAGCCGGTCGGGGAGTGTTACAGCGAATCCTCGTTCCTAACTTAAGCCCGTCGCTGATACCCCACGCAAGCACCAAGGGCGGCGTCCGGTCACTCTCGAACACCGCCCTCG
>CAIRBD010000534.1 GCA_903876745.1 uncultured Gemmatimonadota bacterium | reverse complement strand
GGCGTGTAGTACACCCACACCTCGAACGCCGTGATGACGGTGAGGATGAGGGCCACCCACTTGTACTGCTTCCAGGTGGGGTGCTCGTGCTCGTGATCGGCGTGCTGGCGGTCGGTCATTGCGCGGGCGCCCCTACTTGATGAGGTAGACGAGGGTGAAGATCGCGATCCAGACGACGTCGACGAAGTGCCAGTACAGGGCGCAGATGTCCACCAGCAGCGCGTCCTTCTTCGCGAGCCCGCGCTTCATGTCGATCGCGAGCAGCGTGAGCAGCCAGAGCACGCCCACCGTCACGTGCGCGCCGTGGAAGCCGGTGAGCGTGAAGAACGACGAACCGAAGAGGTTCGTCCGGATCGTCAGCCCTTCGTGCACGAACGAGGTGAACTCGT
This sequence comes from uncultured Gemmatimonadota bacterium, assembly GCA_903876745.1. Classification (GTDB taxonomy): domain Bacteria; phylum Gemmatimonadota; class Gemmatimonadetes; order Gemmatimonadales; family Gemmatimonadaceae; genus Fen-1231. The sequence goes on along the minus strand of CAIRBD010000534.1, from coordinate 1,549 downwards.
ACGCCTGGAAGCCGAGGAACGTCGCGCCGAGGAGCGCCGTCATGGCGAGCCAGAACTTGGAGTTGCCCCGGATCGAGCCGGCGTAGGCCGCGTCGCCCCGGGTCTCCACGGCCTCGAGGGCGAGCACCATCGCCAGCGACGACATCAGGAGCACGAACGTCGAGACCGACGTCACCGGGATGTTGAGGATCGCGCCGAAGTGCTGCCCCGACGGACTCGTCCACGCCTCGTGCGGGAAGGGGCCCACGATGGAGCGTCCCTTGTAGATCAGATAGGTCGAGATGAGCGCCGCGAACAGCATGCACTCCGACCCGATGAAGGCCCAGATCGCGATCTTCTTGTGATCGAGACCGGTGGTCGTGTAGTGCACGTGTTCGTGCGTGTGTTCAGCTGCGGTGGCCACGGTTCTGGTCTCCGGTTATTCGAGCGGACTGGTGAGCCAGGCATAGAGCGATCCGATCATCAGGGCGGCGCCACCGATGGAGACCGTCAGGGCCAGCGCGAACTTGTCGAGGTGCATGAACATCAGGCCGCCGAACATGATGACGAGCCCGAGCGAGGCGAACAGCGGCTTCAGCGTCGAGAGCGGCATGGCGATGCCGAGTTCCTTGGCCGTCTTGCGCGTCGCCTCCTCGTGCATCGGCGCGGCGTGCGCGTCCGTGATCGTCATGGCGTCGGGCGCCGAATGCGCGATGTCCGACGTCATCTCCGGATGCTTGAGGTCCCACAGCGGGTACCGGCTCGTCACCACCGGGATCTCCGCGAAGTTGTAGTCGGGCGGCGGGCTCGGGATGCTCCACTCGAGCGTTCCCGCGCCCCACGCGTCGTTCGGCGCCACGGCGCCGCCCTTGCGGCTCTTCAGGAAGTTGATGACGAACACGAGCGTCGCGATGATCAGCAGCACCGTGCCGAGCGTGCTCGCCATGTTGAACTTCTCCCAGCCCTGGCCGGCGTCGTACGTGTAGATGCGGCGCGGCATGCCGAGCATCCCGCTGAAGTGCATCGGGAAGAACGTGAGGTTCATGCCGACGAAGTTCAGCCAGAAGTGCCAGCTCCCCATCGACTCGCTCATGTAGCGGCCGAACATCTTCGGGAAGTAGTGGTAGATGCCGCCGAAGATGCCCATGATCGAGCCGCCGAACAGCACGTAGTGGAAGTGCGCCACGATGAAGTACGTGTCGGTCTGCTGCGTGTCGGCGGGCGCCGAACTGTGCATCACGCCGGAGATGCCGCCGATCGTGAACAGCGCGATGAGGCCGATGGCGAACTTCATCGGCGTCGTGAAACTCACCTCGCCCGCCCACATCGTGGCGATCCAGTTGAAGATCTTCACGCCCGTCGGGATGGCGATGAGCATCGTCGCCATCGAGAAGATCGCGTCGGCCGTCGCGCCCATCCCCACCGCGAACATGTGGTGCGCCCACACGCCGAAGCCGAGGAAGCCGATCATGATGCCCGAATACACCATCACGTGGTATCCGAACAGCGGCTTCTTGGAGAACGTCGGCAGGATCTCCGACACGAGGCCGAAGGCCGGCAGGATGAGGAT
>CAIRBD010000533.1 GCA_903876745.1 uncultured Gemmatimonadota bacterium | reverse complement strand
CAGGTCGATCGACGCATCGAACACGTAGATCGCCTGCTGCTGCTGGCGCTGCGCCACCCGCCCGTTGCCGAATGCGGGCGTGAGCGCGAGCACCTCGAGCGGCCGGTAGTCGCGCCCCGCACCGCGCAACACGAGGTCGGTCGCGTCGAACCGCGCCTCGCCCTGCTCCACGGTGTAGAACGTCACGTACCACGTCTGCACCGCCATGCCCGTGCGCGCGGCGATGCCGGCGAGCTCTTTGGCGCGGCTCTCGCGCAGCCCGTGGAGCGCACGGTACGAATCGGGCGCGAGCAGGCGGAGCACGGACTCGTCCATCGGGATCGCCTTGATGGACAGCCCGAGGTTCTGGAGCTTCACGGCGATGTCGTCCTGCCGCAGCGAGCCGAAGCCGGCTGGGGGGAGGGCATCCTGCGCCGCAGGCTGCACGCCGCCCGACGGCGCGACCTGCGCGGGCGCACACCCCGAGACGGCCGCCAGCGCGATGCCGAGGCGCATGGCGCCCACCAGGGCGCGCCACATCGCGCCCCGCTGCGGTGTCCGCGCCCTCCGCCGTGCCCACGCCGCGCCGTGCGTCATCCCTCGCCCTCCTCTCCCGTCTCCGCGTCCGAGGCCTCGCTCTCTGCCGTCTTCCACGCCGGCTGCGCGAGCAACTCCACGATCGCCGCCGCCAGCTCGTCGCGCCCCACGCCCGTGACGGCGCTGAACGGGATCATCTGTTCAGCGTCGATCCCGAGCGTCACCGCCAGCGCGTGCAGCCGCTTGCCCAGCTCCGAGGCCTTCACCTTGTCCATCTTCGTCGCCACCACGATGGTCGGCACCCCGATGTCGGCGAGCATATCGAACATCTGCTCGTCGTCGGGCGTCGGGTCGTGGCGCACGTCGAGCAGCTGCACGATGCCGCGCAGCTGCGGGCTCGCCCGCAGGAACCCTTCGATGAGCGGTTTCCACTCGGCGCGCCGTTCCTTGGAGATACGGGCGTAGCCGTATCCGGGCAAGTCGGCGAGGGTGAACAGCTTGTTTACCGCGAAGAAGTTGATCTCGCGCGTGCGCCCCGGCGTGTTGCTCACCCGCGCGAACGCCTTGCGGCGCACGAGCTTGTTGAGGAGCGACGACTTGCCCACGTTCGACCGCCCGGCGAACGCGATCTCCGGGAGGTCGGCGGCGGGGCGCCAGCCGTCCACCGTGGCCATCGGCCCCAGGAACTCGAGGTGGCGGATGACGAGCGGGTCTTTGGACGACTGGGGCGGAGCGCTGCGGTCGGGCATGCTTAAAAGATAGCGGCGGGACTGGTCGTCCCGCCGCTTCGTCACGCCGTCACCTGCCCGTGGGCAGGGAGCTCAGGCCTCTTTCTTCCGGCTCTTCGGGGAGATCTCGAGCAGCGGCTGGGCGCCGTTGGTGACGCACGCCTCCGTCACCTTCACCTCCACCACGTCGTCGCGCCCCGGGAGGTCGAACATCGTCTCGAGCAGCAGCTCCTCGAGGATCGCCCGCAGGCCGCGGGCGCCCGTGCCGCGCTCGATCGCCTTCTTCGCGATGGCGCGCAGCGCCGACTCCTCGAACGAGATCTTCACGTCCTCGAGCTCGAACAGCTTCACGTACTGCTTGGTGAGCGCGTTCTTCGGCTCGCGCAGGATCGTGACCAGCGCCTCTTCGTCCAGCGCCTCGAGCGGCACCGTCACGGGCAGGCGCCCCACCAGCTCGGGGATCAGCCCGAAGCGCAGCAGATCGTCCGGCTCGACGTCGCCGAACACGTTCTTCGCCGCCTTCCCGCTGCCGCCCTTCGCCTCGGCGCCATTGAAGCCGATCTGCCGGCGGCCGAGGCGCGCCTCGATGATCTTCTCCAACCCGTCGAACGCGCCGCCGCACACGAAGAGGATGTCCTTCGTGTTGATCTGGATGTACTCCTGCTGCGGATGCTTGCGCCCGCCCTGCGGCGGCACGCT
>CAIRBD010000532.1 GCA_903876745.1 uncultured Gemmatimonadota bacterium | reverse complement strand
GATGCCGCCGGCGAGCCGTCCCGTCGCGTCGAGTTGCTCCGCCTGCCGGAACCGGTGCTCGAGCCGCTTCTGAAGCCCGATATCACTGAGCATCTTGATGACGCCCTGGATCTCGCCGTCGGCGCTGCGCAGCGGGGCGAGCGAGATGTTGACGTCCACCTCCACGCCGTCGCGCCGCCGCCGGCGTCCCTCGTAGATCGGGAAGCTGCGCCCCTCGGTCAGCACCTGATGGATGCGCTCGAGCTCCACCGACGACTCATTCGTCCACGTGGGGAGCGGCCCGCCGAGCACCTCCTGCGCGGTCCAGCCGAACAGCTGCTCCGCGACGGGATTCCAGAAGGTGACGATCTGCGACGCGTCGAGCGTGACGATGGCGAGCGGGCTCGCGTCCACGAGCGCCCGCGTCCACGCGTGCTGCTCGCGCAGCGCCTGCTCCACGCGCCGCCGCTGGCGCAGGTCGCGTGCGTGCACGACCAGTCGCGGCGTCGGCGACGAGCGGTCCTGACGCCCCTTCGCCTCGAGCGGCACCCACTCGCCCGTGGCGGCGCGCATGCGGATCTCCACGTACCACGTGGAGCTGCTCACGTGGAATGCCTCCGCCATCGCGCTGCGTACGGTCGCCTGATCGTCGGGGTGCACCCAGGCCATCGCCGGCCGGCCGATCGCCATCTCGGGTGCGAACCCCAGGACGCTCGTCACCGACGGACCGACGAACTCCACCGTCCCTTCGCCGTCGAGGACGACGATGAGATCGGAGGCGCTGTCGACCAGCCGGCGAAAGAACGACTCGTCGTGTTCGGGGGGAGACGTCACGGCGCGACGGTGAGGGAAGCGGGGAAGGTAGCATCCACGGGACGGCTCCGCATCCAGCGTTGTCTGGGAGACGCCCTAGCGGTACTCTGCGAGTGTGCCCTCCTCCGAACCCGTGATCCTCGCGCTGTCCGACCCGGTGGCGACCGCCCTGCGCGATCGCCGGCCCGTGGTCGCGCTCGAGAGTTCGGTGCTCGCGCAGGGGCTTCCTGTCCCCGCGAATCGTGAGGCGGACGAGCGGATGCGGCGCGCCATCACCTCCCGAGGCGCCGTGCCCGCCATCACCGCCGTCGTGCGCGGCGTGCCGACTGCCGGACTCGACGGCGACGACCTCGAACGGTTCCTCCGTCGCGATGGCGTCGCGAAAGTGTCCGCACGCGACCTGCCATGGGCGATCGTTACCAGGCGTGACGGCGCCACCACGGTCGCCGCCTCCCTCGCCCTGTGCGTGGCCGCGGGGCTCCGGGTGTTCGCCACCGGCGGCATCGGCGGCGTGCACCGCGATGCGCCGTTCGATGAATCGGCCGACCTCGTCGAGCTGTCGCGGTCGCCCGTCCTCACGGTCTGCGCCGGCGCGAAGTCCATTCTCGATCTCCCCGCCACCGTCGAGCGGCTCGAGACGCTCGGCGTGCCGGTGATCGGCTACCGTACCGACTGCTTCCCGGGCTTTTTCACCGAAGGGAGCGGTGTGGGCGTGGGTGCGACGGCCGACTCGCCGGCCCAGTTGGCCGAGGCGTTCGTGGCGCACCGGGCCCTCGGACGGAGCGCGGCGATGCTCGTCGTGCAGCCGCCGCCCGCCGGCGAGGCGCTCGACGAGGCGCTCGTGCGGGCCGCGGTGGACGAGGCCCTCGCGGCGGCCCGTGTGGCGGGGGTCCGCGGCGCCGCCGTCACCCCATTCCTGCTCGCGGCGGTGGAACGTGCCACCGGCGGGCGCTCGCTCCGCACCAATCTGGCCCTGCTCGAGGCCAACGCCGCCCTCGCCGCAGACATCGCCGTCGCGCTCGCCGGCACCCCCGCATGACGGGCGGTGTATTGAATCTCATGCGCACCTGTCGTTAGGTTGCCGAACACACCTCTCAGCTGGAGGTTCGCCGACCAATGTCTTCTCCGTTTCTGAGTTCCGAGGAGTACGACGAGCGCGCGCACCAGCTGTACAACGAAGGCAACTACGACGATGCCCTCGCCACGCTGCGCGAAGGGCTCGCGCTCTACCCGAGCGCCGTCGAGTTGCATGTGGGGGTCGGCTACGCCCGACTCGCCCGCGACGAGTTCGCGTGGGCGCGACGCAGCTTCGAAGAGGCGTTGACCCTCGATCCCGACCACGAGGACGGACTCGCCGGTCTCGCCGAGACGCTGCTCAAGTTCGGGCAGCCCGCCGCGGCGCTCAAGACGTTCCGCCGCATCCTCGAGCTCGGCTACCATGATGACGTCGAGCTCATGCTCCAGGTGGGGCGCGCGCTGTTCCGCGACGGCATGATGGTCGAGGCGAAGGAGTTCTTCGCCGTGGCGCTGCAGCAGGCTCCGGATCATGTCGAGGCCACCGCGATGGTCGGCTACGCCGAGCACCGCGAAGGGAACGAGGAAGCCTCCATCGCCACGCTGCGCCGCGTCCTCCAGCTCGACGCGGGCTTCGCGGAAGCGCGCATCTATCTGGCCAACCTGCTCTACGACCGCGGCGAGTACGAGGCGGCGCTCTATCATTTTGAGCGCACACAACCCGAAGACCATTGGGACGAACTCGGCATCTGGCGCCTCATCGAGCTGCGCAAGAGCACGTATCGCCTCACCGACAGCGATCCCTCGCTCAAGGTGTGGGACGAGCGGCTCGCCGAACTCGGCGGTGAACAGGACGACATCGACCAGATGCTCGGGGAGATCGAGCAGGCCGCGGACGCGGCAGCGGAGAAGGAGGTCCGCGGGCAGCTCGAGCTGTTCGGCGCGCTCCTCGCCG
>CAIRBD010000531.1 GCA_903876745.1 uncultured Gemmatimonadota bacterium | reverse complement strand
GTGCCGGCAACGCCCACTGGCGTACGGGCGCCGAGGCGCCGCGCCGCGTGGACTCCGTCTTCTGCGGCTGCTACCGGCGCGATGTGTTCGAGCGCATCGGAGGATTCAACCCCGCTTTGCTGCGCACGCAGGACCGCGAGTTCAATGCGCGGCTCGTCGCCGCGGGCGGCACGATCATGCTCGATCCACTCGTCCGCTGCACGTACTTCCCGCGCACGTCGCTGGGGGGGTACGTCCGCTGGACGTACGACTGCGCGATGTGGCTCTTCCTGGCGCCGTGCTTCACGACCGTGCCGATGCTCGCCTGGCGGAACGCCGTGCCGATGTCGCTACTGCTCTGGACGGTGCTGGCCATGAGCCTCTCCCTCGTCGCGCCGACCGCCATCGTGCTGCTGTGCGCGCTGCCGCTGGCGGCGTACGTCGTGCTCGCGCTCGCCAGCGGTGCGCAGGTCGCCGCCCGCGCGCGGCAGCCGGCGCTGTGGCCGGTGGCGACCTTCATGTTCGGCGCCACGCACTATGCGTACGCCGTCGGGAGTCTCGTCGGGGCGGCGCGCTTGGGATGGCACCGGCTGTCTGGAGCCGCCGCGTGACGGCCGCGCTCGCCCAGGGGCGATACTGGGAGTACTTCCGCGGGCGCGTCGCGCTCTCCGCCGCATTGCGGGCGCTCGGGGTCGGGAGCGGGGACGAGGTCGCCATCCAGGCGTTCACCTGCGAGGCAGTGCCCGAGGGCGTGATGGCCGTCGGCGCCACGCCGCGGTGGATCGACATCGAGCGCGACGGCGTGAACATGGATCCGCACTCGCTCGAGGAACGGCTCGATGATGGGGTGCGGGCGATCGTCGTGCAGCACACGTTCGGCATCCCTGCGCGATTGCACGAGATCATGGCGATCGCGAACGCCCGTGGCATTCCGGTGATCGAGGACTGTTGCCACTCGCTGGTGTCGAGTCTCGACGGGCAACAGGTCGGCACGTTCGGTGCCGCGGCATTCTACTCGTTCGAATGGGGAAAGCCGCTCATCGTCGGACTCGGCGGCGCGTTGCGCGTCGCCACGCCTCAGCTCGAGGCGAAGGTCGAGGCGGACTACGCGTCGTTCGCCGAGCCGGCGCGCATGCGCACGGCGCGCATCAACGCGCAGTTCTGGGTGTCGCGCGTCGTCCTCCAGCCGCGGACGTTCTGGATGGTACGTGGCGTCTACCGGTGGTTGTCACGTCTCGGCGTGGTCGAGGGGACGTACAACCCGTTGTCCGGCGATGTGGCGTCGGATTTCCACCTGCGCATGGCAGCGCCGCTCCGCGCGCGTCTGCGCCGGGAACTGCGGCACGTCGACGAGACCGCGGGCCACGCCAACGAGATCTCGAGACGCTACCGCGCGGAGATCGACTCTCCGTCGGTGACCGCCGTCGCGGTACCCGAGGGCGCGGAGACGGTCTACGCGCGATATCCGATGTTCACCGACGCGAAGCCGCAACTCCTCGAGGCCGCGCAGAACGAGGGCCTCGAACTCGCGGACTGGTATTCGACGGCGGTCCATCCGCTGATGCCCCGGGATTGGCCGAAGGTTTGCTACGTCGCCGGCTCGTGTCCCGTCGCGGAAGCGGCGGCGGCGCGTATCGTCACGCTGCCGACGAGCATGCGGACGACCGATGCTGACGTGCGTCGTGCCATCGCGTTGATGAACAGCGTGCGCGTCGCCGCCGCCCCGGTCGGGCGGCCCGTGCATTCGGCTGACGCGGCGACGGCGACTGCGGCCGGGGAGCTGACCATCGAACGGATGGCCTCCGACGCCGATCCGAGGGACTGGCAGCGGTGCGCCGAGTTGCACCGCGAAGCCAACCCCGGGGGATTCCTCTCGTCGCTCGGCCTTCCGCTGCTCTCGCTGCTGTACCGGACGCTGGCCGCGTCGCGTTCTGCGGTAC
>CAIRBD010000530.1 GCA_903876745.1 uncultured Gemmatimonadota bacterium | reverse complement strand
CCAGCGATCCCCGCACCCATCGCGACCACGGCCGGGCGGAAGATGCCGGCGTGGGCGCTGCTCGGTGCCCTCTTCGGCGCCGTGAGCGCCGCCTCGATCTTCCTGTGGGGGCCGATCGGCGTCTCCGGCACGTATCCGCGCATCATCGGCGCCGTGATGCGGCGCGTGCTGCCCGAGTACGCGGCGGCGAATCCCTACCTCGTGAAGATGGGGACGGTGCTCAAGCCCGAGAGCTTCCTCGTGCTCGGCCTGCTCATCGGCGGCTTCCTCGCCTCGCGCATCGGGCGCGACGCGAAGCCGGCGCTGGCGATGGTGCACCGCGGCGAGAAGACGCCGATGGCGCGCTACCGCGACGCGTTCCTCGGCGGGTTCCTCATCGTCTTCGGCGCGCGCATCGCGGGCGGCTGCACGAGCGGCCACATCATCTCGGGCATCACGCAGCTCTCGGTGAGCGGACTGATCTTCGCCGCCGGCGTGTTCGCGACGGGCATCATCACCGCCAAGGCGCTCGCCAAGGGAGGTCGCTGACATGGACCGCATCTACGCAATGATCATCGGCATCGCGATGGGCGCGCTCATCCAGCGCGTGCGCGCGTCGGACCCGGGGATGATCGGCCGCAACCTGCGCCTCGAGAATCTCTCGATCATCAAGTTCATGGCGCTGACGATCGCCGTCGGCACGATCCTCGTGTATCTGCTCAATCTCGTGGTGCCGATGCACTTCGACATCAAGCCGACCTACGTGGTGGGCGTGCTCGTGGGCGGGCTCGTGTTCGGCGTCGGCTTCGGGCTCGGCGGCTATTGCCCGGGCACCTGCGTCGTCGGCTTCAGCGAGGGACGCAAGGACGCCATCTGGGCGATCATCGGCGGCATCGTGGGCGCGCTCGTGTTCACGCTCGTGTTCACGTCGCTCATCGCGCCGATGAACAAGCTGATGGATCTGGGCAAGATCACGCTCGCCGACGTGCTGCACCTGCCGGCGGTCGCGGTGGCGCTCGCACTCGGGGCGATCTTCCTCGGCGTCATCACCTGGCTCCCGACGGATCCCGGTGTCCGCGCCGGGCGCTGAGGCGCGGGGGCGTCCGTGAAACAGCCGCGTACGCCGTCACCGGCGCTCTTCGAGATGGTCGCGCGGCACTTCCGCGTGCTCGGTGAGCCCGTGCGGCTGGCGTTGCTGCACGCGTTGTCCGACGGGGAGCGGCCGGCGAGCGCGCTCCTCGCCGAGACGCGCATGTCGCAGGCCAACCTGTCGAAGCACATGACGGTGTTATGTGCGGCGGGCTTCGTACGCCGCCGCCGCGACGGCGCGTTCGTGCACTACGCGCTCGCCGATGCGCGCGTGCTTGGCCTGTGCGAGCTGATGTGCGACCGGCTCGAGGCCGACGCCGCGCATGCCGGTGGTCTGATCGCATCGGGGTGACGGCGTGCTCGGCGAACCGTCACCCCGCACTCGCCGTCAGAACTCGAAGCGACGGCCGACGATCATCTTGAGGATGTTCCTGTCGCCCGATCCGGAGAGCTGGAACCCGAAGCCGGCGTTGAACTCCCACTCGCCGGGAAGCGTGAGGTCGACGCTCGGGTACAGCATGTGCTGCTGCTCGGCGCTCGGCGCCATGCGGGCGACGGTGCCGGTGGAGCCGTAGTACTCGAAGCCGAGTTGCGCTTCCTTCGAGACCTGCCAGGCGACTTTGCCGCTCGGCTCGAAGCCCATGCCGCGGTAGCCCCGACCTGCCTCGTCGCCCTTGAGCGCCCAGCCGATGGTCGGATTGAACGCCCAGTAGAAATCGCCGATCGTCTGGTCCACGATCGGGCGCAGTTCCACTCCCCACTCGGCCGCGTCGAACTTGCGCTGTGTGGGACCCACCTCCGCCGAGAGACTCAGCCCCACCGGGAGCTTCCACGCTTCGGGCACGCGAATGCGCGGACGGATGTGCGACCCCGCCACCTGCCAGCCGTCGCCGGCGCGCGCGCTCGTGAAGACGTAGAATCCCACCTCGAACACGTCGTTGAACCCGTGCGTGATCTCGAGTGTGTTGTGCAACACGCCGTCGGTGGGGAGCAGACCGTTCTCCACCGACTTCGTGCCGGTTCCCGTGAAGTTGCTGTGCAGTTCGAAGAGCGTCGTGCCCTTTTCCTGCGTCTTGGACGGGTAGATCTGGATCTCGTAGTTCGCCTGCGCGGCGAGCGGGCCCAGCGGTGCGGCCGCGAGCAAGGCGGCGAGAACGAAGGATTTCATAACGGGAATAACGGGGGATGCCGGCGGATTGTTGCCGGCGTGATCAGAACCAATAGCCCACCCGCATGAGCATCGCCCGGGCGCCCGTATCGCTGAAGCCCTGCTCGAGACGGATGGGGCCGATGGGCGTGGCGGCCTCGAACCCCGCGCGGAGGCCGGTGAGCGTGCGCCCGTAGAGCGTGCCCGTTTCCTTGGGCATCAGTCCGTCGCCCCGGCCCACCATGCCGGACATCACCTCGAGACGCCACTTCACGATGCTCGTGAGTCTGCGCCGCAGCAGCACGCTGGCGAACGCCTCCTGGCTGCCGCGCAGTTCCGTGAGACGCAGCCCCGCGAAGCCGTCGAGTCCGCCGAGCGGGAGCGTGTACTGCACGGGCAGCCGGTTGCCCCAGCCGGCGCGGGTGCGCAGGCGAAGGTCCCAATCGTCGGCGCCCCACGTCCCGCTCACGTCGATGAGCACGCGCTGGTAGTCGTTGAGCGCTGTGATGTCGACGACGCTGCCGAGCTCGTACTCGTTGCTCGCGAGGAAGAAGCGCGCGCGGAGGCCGGTCGCGCCGCGCGAGGCGCGGCCCGGCTCGCTCCAGAGGCGCGATTCGAGTCCGGCCTCGTAGCGCCAGCGCCCGGGCTCGGGATCCTCGCGGAGCCCGAGGAAGAGCGTCGCCTGGCGCACGTCGGCGGCCGCGAGTTCGCCGGCGCCCTCGAACAGGCGCACGCTCTCGT
>CAIRBD010000529.1 GCA_903876745.1 uncultured Gemmatimonadota bacterium | reverse complement strand
GAATCGGTCTCCAACCAAGGCATCAGCGACCTCGCGCAAGAGGGAGTCGCTATGCAGTTTAGAAGGAGTGTAAAGCATGTTCCCGGACTACTCTGTCAACCATGTACCCGGGCTGTACCGCGCGGCATCTAACGCACGCTGGTGCCGATGGCACTGTTCCGGAAGCGGCCGCAGTACAACGCCCGTCGTTAGGTGGGCTATCTCAAGTTGAGAGTGCATGACTACAGCTCGACTTTTCGCGAACTGGCTCGTAGGACTCGTGCTCGTCGTTGCAATCGAGTGGGGGCTCCCCGCGTTGCAACGCCGATCCGCACACGAGCGAACCCTAGAGACGCTGCGGCGAGACTCCCTCGCCGCGGCCAGCCATGCAGATGCGATCCGGACGACTCGCGGCGATAGCGTGAGAGCATACGTGTTCACGCCGCCTGACCCGCTAGAGCTCGACAAGAAGCGGATTGCATCGGAGCGTGTGTGGCGGGAAGTACTCGTCCTCTTGGTCGCGGCATGGGTGCTCGGAAATACTGCCGCGTGGCGGCGCGGCCGGAACTCGCGCGCGAACGCGCCCGCCACCTAACCGCGAGTTGCTGCTGACGCGGTGCGGGCTGGCCGAAACGTGTCTCGCGCTCGGCGTCCGGCCGTCGTAGCATCAAGGTGTGCGGCCCGACGGCCGCGCAGCAGAACTCTCCTCGTTAGGTGGGCCGTTTGAGGGTGAGAGTACATGACTACATCTCGACTGTTGACAAACTGGGTCGTAGGACTCCTGCTCATTGTTGCAGTCGAGTGGGGGCTCCCCGCGTTAGAAAGCCGATCCGCACATACGCGCGCAGCAGAGACGCTGCGGCGTGATTCCCTCGCCGCTGCGAGCAACGCAGAAGCGGACCGGAAAGCGCGCGGCGATGGCGTGACAGCCTACGTGTTCACGCCGCCTGACCCACTCGGGTTCGACAAAGAGCGGATTGCATCGGAGCGTGTGGGGCGCGAGGTATTCGTTCTCTTGATCGCGGCGTGGGTGTTCGGAAACACTGCCGCGTGGTGGCGCGGTCGGATCTCGCGCGCGCCGGCCACCTAACCTCGAGTTGCTGCAGCCGCGGTACGGGCACTCGTTGAGATGGCTCGCGCGCCGAGTTCAGATGGCATAGCATCAATGTGAGCGGCCCGTCGGCCGCGCAGCAGAACTTTCTTCGTTAGATGACACTCACGCCACGCGGCGACCGAGAGCGTGCGCCACGTCCTTCCGGCTCGCTCCAACCGAGAGCAGTGCCCGGATCAGCAGTTCGAGCGAGACACCCGGATCGCCCGCTTCCAGCTTGGCCACGCGGGATTGGCTCGACCCCAGCTGCTTCGCCAGTCGGGTCTGGGTGAGACCGCCCGCGAGGCGTCGTTCGCGCAGGGACTTGCTGAGCGCGAGCCGCATCTCCACGAGGGCCGCCTCCGCCAGCGTGAGCATCAGGAAATCCGCCGCGTCGCCCACGGCCCAGCCGCCAGCCTCGAGCCGCTTCCGCTTCTTGGTGTCCATGTCAATCCTCCTGAGTCAGTCGATCATACAGCTTTAAGCGTCGTGAGCAGTCCGCGAGCACGGCGTCGGCACACTCCACCGCCACCACGCTCTGCAAGCGGCGCGAGGCGCCCGCGTGCGGGACGGAACGGCGTTCATCATCGAGACGGATTCCAGGGTGGGCGGTGCCGAGAAGATGCCGGCGCCGGCTCGCCGCAGTAACTCCTCTTGACGATAGTCGTTGCAAGGTATAATATCCCGGAATGACCGGACACCTCGCCCGCGCCCTCAAGCAGCAGCGCAAGTTCGCCACCCGCGAGCAGGAGGTCATCCTTGGCCTGCGCGTCCTCGCGGCGCGCATCCAGGAGCCGTGGGAGAAGTTCCTCAAGGCGCACGCCGACCTCTCGCTCTCCCAGTACAACGCGCTGCGCATCCTCCGCGGGTCGCATCCCGCGCGTTTGCCGTCGAGCGAGATCGGCACCCGCATGGTGGCGCGCGACCCCGACGTCACGCGACTCGTCGACCGGCTGCTGGCGCGCGGCCTCGTGGCACGGCAGCGCAGCGAGACGGACCGCCGCGTGGTCGAGGTCGCGATCACGCCCGCCGGCCTCGCCCTGCTCCGGACGATCGACCCGCACGTCGACCGGCTCCCGACGGCGCTCGTCGGCGGGCTCGGGCAGAAGAAACTCAAGCAGCTCACGGACCTGCTCGACGAGCTGATGGAGAAGTTCGGCACCTTTCCCTGAGGGAGACGGCGGCAACCCGGTCGTCGTTCGCACTAATAGTCGTTGCCACGATAATCCTACCAACAAAGGAGATCCCGATGAGTGCCATCCCCCCGGTCGCCGTGCTGATCCGCCACACCTGCGCCGACTTCGATCGCTGGAAGGCCGCCTTCGACGCCGATGAACCCACACGCAAGGCCGCCGGCATGCTGGGCCACCACATCAACCGCGGCCACGACGACCCGAACGACCTGAGCATCTACATCGCCGCGTCCGACCTCGCCAAGGCACAAGCCTTCGCGTCCTCCCCCGCGCTCAAGGCCACGATGCAGGCGGCCGGCATCCTCAGCGCGCCTTCCGTCACGTGGATGCACCCCGTGTCGGAACACCTCGTGTGGGACCGCACGCTGCCGGGGATGATCGTCTCGCATGCCGTGCGCGACTTCGCGGCGTGGCACGAGGGCTACGCGAAGGTCGAGCCGATCCGCAGCGCGGGCGGCATCATCGGTCACGCGGTGAACCGCACGGTCGAAGACGCGAACCAGGTGATCGTGTACCACCAGGCCGAATCGCACGAGGCGCTCACGGCGTTCGCCGCGAGCCCGGAACTCAAGGCGGGGATGCAGGCCGCCGGCGTCACGAGCGCGCCGACGTTCCACTACGTGACGGGCGGCTGGGCGAAGAAGTACTGAGCGGCCGCCGCGCACCGGTCAGCCGAGGGTCTTCTCCCATAAATAGAAGTCCTGCCCGAACCAGTGGTTCGTCAGCTCGCACACCCGCACATAGTCCGCTTTGACCAGCACCGACTGACTGCGCGTGTTGTCCGTGCGCGTGTCGCACCAGACCTTGTGTGCGCCGCGCCGCACGGCGGACACCGCGAGCTCCCGCAACAACGCCGATCCCACACCGCGATGCCGGACGTCGGGATCGGCGCCGAACCACGACAGCCAGACCAGGTCGTCATCCATCCGGCTGATGCAATACCCGACGATCGCGCCGTCCAGTTCGGCCACGAGCACGGCGTCGGGATCGGCGGCGCAGTCGGCCACGAGCTGCTCGGCGCGATACTTCGTGCGTTCCGCGGCCTTCGCGAGGTCGTTGTAGTACGGGATGATCGCGAGCACGCGATCGAACAGCGTGTACACCGCCGGCGCATCGTCCGGCTGCATGCGACGCACGGTGATGCCCACTACTCCCCGCACTCCGACCGCGGCACACCGTTGAGCACGTTCTTCAACTGCTCGACGAACCGCGCCCGCTCGCCGGCCGGGATGGGCGTGAGGATCTCGGCCTCGAGGCGCTTCACCTTGCCCTCGAGACTCGCCGCGAGCCCACCGTGAGCTGTGCCATCCGGAGGGGCGGCACGTCGGGGTCGGGGACGGTGGGGAGAACACGGCGGCGACGAACGGCCATGACGCTCGGGATCGGCAGGGTGGGAACCGGGTGAAATGTACCCGGCGCTGATAGTCAGGACTACTGACGATCAATAAGACTGCCGCGGCTGCCGCGCCACTCGCGCGGCGCGTGCCGATTGGGCATCGTACGGCCACCCGCCGCATCCGATGCCTTCGCACACCGCGGCGTACCGACACTCGCCGCTGACGGAGCCCATGCCGGGAATCACGCACGCGCTGCTCTGCTGGATCGCTGCGCTCAACGCCGCGCCGTCCACGTTGCGCGTCGATACGATCCCCGCGCACGATACGTTCACCGTCGCCTCCGTCGCCCTCGGCGAGGCGCGCCGCATCAACGTGCACCGTCCGCCGGGCAGCACGCCGAGCACGCGGCTCCCCGTGCTCTACATGCCCGACGGCGGACTCGACGAGGACTTTCCGCACGTCGTGCGCGCGGTCGATTCGCTGATCGCCGCCAAGGCCATCCGGCCGGTGATGGTCGTGGGGATTCCCAACACGCAGCGCCGCCGCGATCTCACGGGCCCCACACGTTTTGCCTCGGACAGCGCTGTCGCCCCGCGCGTCGGTGGATCGGCGGCGTTCCGCGCGTTCGTTCGCGATGAACTCATCCCTGCCGTGAACACGCGCTATCGCACCACCGGCGAACGCGCCATCGTCGGCGAGTCGCTGGCGGGACTGTTCGTGGTGGAGACGTTCCTGCTGGAGCCGTCGCTCTTCACGCACTACATCGCGCTCGATCCGAGCATCTGGTGGAACGGCGGCGCGCTGGTGGCGGAGGCGGAAGCGCGACTGCGCGCATTCCCCGCGGGCGAGCGGTCGTTCTACCTCGGGAGCGCGCCCAGTACGGAGCTCCCGCCCGGTGCCGCCGCGCTGGCGGCGCACCTCGGTGCGGCGAAGCAGCTGCGATGGCACTTCGAGCCACGCCCCGAACTGCAGCATTCCACGATCTTTCTCGCGCTCGAGGGTGTGGCGTTGCAACACGCGCTCCGATGAACGTCTTCGCGTCGACTTCGTGAGATGACGGAAACACCCCAGCCGCCCGGCGACGACCGGTTCGACCTCGCACGCTTCGTGAGCGCGCAGGAACCCGACTACCACCGCGCGCTCGTCGAGGTGCGCGGCGGCCGCAAACGGTCGCATTGGATGTGGTACATCTTCCCCCAACTGCGCGGACTCGGGTTCAGTTCGACGGCGCGCCGTTACGCCATCAGCGGGCTCGAGGAGGCGCGCGCGTATCTCGCGCATCCCGTGCTCGGCGCGCGACTGCGCGAATGCGCGGCGGCGGCGCTCGCCGTGCCGCGGTTGACGGCGCGACAGATCTTCGGCTCGCCCGACGACGTGAAACTGCGCTCGTGCGCGACGCTGTTCGCGCTCGTGTCGCCGCCGGGCTCGGAGTTCGAGCGGTTGCTGCAGCGGTTCTCGGACGGACAGCCCGATGAGGCGACGCTGGCGCTCTTGCGAGCGGAGGGTCCATGAGATTCCGGTTGATCATGTTCGCCACGCTGTCGGTCGTCGCCGCGCGTGTCTGCGCCCAATCGCCCGTGCCGGCCATCGCCGCGATCAACAAACAACCGGTGCCATTTCGCAGCGGCACGCTCAACCTGGTGGGGTTTCTCTTCAAGCCCGAGGGTGCGGGCCCGTTTCCCGCCGTGCTCTGGAACCACGGAAGCGAACGCGGCCCGGGGCAGGGACCGCAGTTCGATTCGGCGGCGGCCGTGTTCGTGCGCGCGGGCTATGTGCTGTTCGCGCCTGTGCGGCGCGGCCACATCGGATCCGACGGTGCATACATCGTCGAAGAGACCGACCGCGCTCGCGCCGCCGGTGGATGGGAGGCCGCAAATCGGCTTACCGTCAACAGACTCGAGACAGTACAGCTCGACGATCAACTCGCCGGCCTCGCTGCGCTGCGCACATACGCGTTCGTGGACACCACCCGAATCGTCGTCGCGGGCTGTTCGTACGGCGGCATCCAGACGCTGCTCGGCGCCGAGCGTGGCGCGGGATACCGCGCCGCTGTCGCCATATCGCCCGCGGCGCTGAGTTGGGAGATGAACCCGCTGCTTCGCGAGCGGCTGTTGCGCGCCGTGGGCGGCACGAAGATCCCCGTGATGATCCTCCAACCTGCCAAGGACGCGAGCCTCGGCCCGAGCCGCGTGCTCGGCGCCGAGTTCACGCGGCTCGGCAAAGCGTTCACGGGAAAGATCTTTCCCTCCGAGGGGCCCGACGAGCTGCAGGGGCACTGCTTCGGTGGTGCAAAGGGGATGCACGTATGGGCAGAGGACGCGCTGGCTTTCATCAAAGAGGCCATCCGATGACTGAGCGCGCCGTTCCGATTCTTCCTGCCGATGATCTGCGCGCGGCGAAAACGTTCTACGTGGATGCCCTCGGCTTCACCGTCACGTTCGAGCACACCGAGGATGGCATCACCGGTCTGCTCGGACTGCAACGCGGTGCCATTGAACTCACCATCGACGCCCCGATGGCCGGCCACGGGCGCGAAGCGTGCGTGGCGCTGCACGTGGATGACGCGGATCGTTGCTACCAGACGTGGCACCCGCGCGTCGCGGTCCTGCGCCCGCCGCGAGACGAGCCTTGGGGTGCGCGCACTTTCGACTTGCTCGACCCCTCGGGGAACACGATCTTCGTCATCGGTCCGCCCCTGGAATAGCACCCTCCCCCCGAGGACACTGATGGTCTCGAGCAAGGAAACCACCCCCGCCGCGTATCTCGCGAGCCTGCCAACGGCGCGACGAAGGGTCGTCGCCGCAGTGCGCGCCGTCATCAAGAAGCACTTGCCAGCCGGCTACGTCGAATCGATGAGCTATGGGATGCTCGCGTACGAGATCCCGCTCAAGCGGTACCCCGACACGTACAACAAGCAGCCCCTGATGTACCTCGCGCTCGCCGCGCAGAAGAACAACTACGCGCTGTATCTCACCTGCACGTCGCAGGACAAAGCCCTGATGGGGCGCCTCGCCGCCGCGTACAAGGCGAACGGCAAGAAACCCGACATGGGCAAAGGGTGCCTGCGCTTCACTACGCTCGAAGAACTTCCACTCGACGTCATCGCCGACATCGCGGCCTCGACGCCGGTGGACAAGCGCATCACGGACTTCGAAGCGACGATGGCGGCGCGGAAGAAGAAGTGACCTCGGTGCCGCCGCCGACGAGCCGAGCGATCGCGCGCATCCCGGCGTCTCCGATATCGAGACTGAACGCGTTCACATACAACGCGATGTGCTGCGCGCACACCTCGGCGCTCATCTCCTGCGCATTCGCGCGCACATACTCGCGGCTCGCCTCGGGATGGTCGAACGCGTACTGCACGCTCTCGCGGATCGCGCGCTCGGCGGCAGCGACCGTCTGATCGTCGAGATCCGACCGCGCGCAGATGCCGGCGAGCGGCACGGGCAAGTCGGTCTCGTGCTTCCACCAGTCGCCGAGGTCCACGGCTTTGTGCAGTCCGTGCTCGGCGTACGTGAACCGGCTCTCGTGGATGATGAGCCCCGCGTCCACCTCACCGCTCTCCACGGCGCGCAGGATCCTGTCGTAGCGGAGCTCCACCACGTCGCTGAGCGATGGCGCCGCGAGCTTGAGCAGGCGGAACGCCGTCGTCTCACGCCCCGGGATCGCGACGCGTCCGCGCACGGCTTCCGCGAGTGACATCGGCGTGCGCGTGACGACGAGCGGCCCCACGCCCTCGCCCAGCGCGGCACCGCTCCGCAGCAGGCGATACTGATCGCCGACCGCGGCGAACGCGCCCACACTGAGCTTCGTGAGGTCGAACGCGCCCTCGTGTGCGCGACGGTTCAGTTCTTCGATGTCAAGCAGCACGGGCGTGATGGCGAACGGCGCCTCCACGAGACCGTGCGTCAGCGCGTGGAACGCGAACGTGTCGTTGGGGCAGGGCGAGAAGCCGAAGGTCAGCGTGCGCATCGCGGTCAGTCCCCGAGCGTCCGCGCGAGTTCTGCGACGAGCAGCGGCGTGGCGCGCGCGACCGCCGCGAACGCCGCGTCGAAGTGCCAGCGGGCGCGATCGGTCTCTTCCACTTCATTAGAGATGCAGCGCACCTCGAGTGCGGGCACTCTCGCGCGCTGCGCCGCACGCAGCACGCCGAACCCTTCCATCGCTTCCACGTCCACGCCCACCGTGCCGCCGATGCGACCGCTCGTGCCGATGGGGAGCACCATCGCCGCCGGCAGCGCACGCTGCGCGGCCGCCACGAGGTCGGGTGCCGCGACCAGCGTGTTCGGCGCCCACTTGGGCGCCACGCCGAGGTCGCAGTAGCGCGTTTCGCTGCCGATCACGAGCGTGGTGGGTGCGATGCCGGCCGAGCGGCGCGCGCCGGCGATGCCGAGGTGCAGGATGAGCGACGGACGTTCCCGCTGGATCTCGGCTGCCGTCGCCGCCGCGGCTTCGACCGGCCCCACGCCGCAGAGCAGGGTGCGCCATCCGTCGGCCGCCGCGAGTTCCTTCGCGGTCGCCGTTACCACCAGGATGCGAGCGCGGGCGGGCATATTGATGAAGATTACGGCTCGGCAGGCGCGCTCACAATCGGCATTCGGAGCAACATCGATCTGTGGCCATTCACATCGTCCTGGTAAATCCCGAGATCCACTGGAACACCGGCAACGCGGGGCGCACCTGCCTTGCCACCGGTGCGACGCTGCATCTCATCGAACCGCTCGGGTTCGCGCTCGACGAGCGTGAGGTGAAGCGCGCCGGGCTCGACTACTGGGAGCACGTGGACGTGCGCGTCTGGCCGGACTGGGATGCGTTCGAGCGTGAACTGCCGGCGCTGGGCGAGCCGTGGTTCTTCACCACGCAGGCCACACGGCTGTTCTGGGACGCGCCGCTCGCGGCGCAGGATGACGTGGTGCTGATCTTCGGCCGCGAGACCGCGGGATTGCCGGCCGAGTTGCTCGCGCGCAACGCCGACCGCTGCCTGGCGATGCCGATCGAGTCGCCGCAGGTGCGGTCGCTCAACCTGAGTACGAGCGTGGCGCTCGCGGTGTACGAGGTGCTGCGCCAACGCCGGACGGCGGCCGCCCAGGGAGCATCGAGCCCCTAAGCCACCGGCACGTCGATCAGCCGTACTTCGTGTCCGGTGGCCGCGAGGAAGCGCTCGACCCCTTCATGCGGGATGGCGAGCGTCGCCGTGTTCACCAGCGGGTGACACTGCACCTGTTCCGCGCTCCACAGGTCGCGGTCGATGAACAGCTCCACGGCGTGTGCCGCGTCGTTCACGAGCGCGAGCAGCGACACCGCGCCGGGTTCGATGCCGAGGCAACGCTTCAGCCGGTCGGCTGAGCCGAAGCTCGGACGCTCGAACGCGATGCCGGCCGAGAGCACGCGGAGATCCACGGCTTTGTCGGCGCGCACGACGACCAGCGCCTGGCGCGTGCCCTTCTTGTCGCGGAGGAAGAGGTTCTTCGTGCGCGCACCGCCGAGCGGGACCAGCCGTTCGACGTCATCGACGGTGAAGGCGGGGGCGTGGTCGCAGCGTTCGTAGGCGATGTGGTGCGTGGCGAGGAACTCGTCGATGGTCATGGTCTCTGGTGCTGTGCGGGGAGGAACTTAACGACGCCGCAGGTTGACGCAGGTACTACAGGAAGTGCAACGGAATGGGGAACGACAGCCTGCGTCGCGGGCTGTCGTTCCCCCAGAAGGCTGGTGATGTGTGATCCGCGAGTTCCTGCGAAGATCCGAGGCGTCGTTCCTGCCGTACCTGCGTCAACCTGCGGCGTCGTTCGGGTGAAACGCACGAAAGGGAGCCGCTCACGCGACTCCCTTTCATGCGTCACTGTGCCCCCCAGCAACAGTGACCCATCAGGTCCCGCTAGTTCACGGACCCGTCGGCTTATGCGCCGACACCCACGCCTGCTGAGCCGGCGTGAGGATGTTGAAGATCGCCGCGTGCAACGCGTCGAGTGCCGTCTTCAGCGCGTCACGCGTCGCTTTGGCGGCGTCGATGTACGGTTGCAGATCCTTGCCCGTCTTTCCCGCGTCGTGCGCGGCCTTGGCGGCGGCGTGCAGCTGAGTCAGCTTCGCGATGTCGGCCTGTTTCGTGACCGCGAACGCGGCGACGAGCGTGCCGATCTGCGCCTTCTGCGCGTCGGTGAGCTTGAGGTCGGCCGGGAACGGTGCGCCCGGACCCGTCGAGCCCATCATGCCGGAGGCACCCATCGGCATGAACGGTCCGGCCGGCAGACCGAACGTGGAGTTGAACGTGAGCAGCGCCGGATCGATCGCGTCGATCGATGCGGTATCATTGCTCGCCTGCGTGGGCTGCCGTTCGCAGGAAGCAGCGAACAACAGCGCGGCGATCAGTGGAAGAGCACGAAGACTGCGCATGGGATCCTCGAGAATGGTCCGGGGGCGTGTGCCTGACTGACGAACTTCCTGCTCCGATCGTTAAACAAACGCGCCAACACGCCGGACGTTAGCGTGCCGAGCGTGAGACGGCACCGACCGTCTAAGGACCGGACGCGGCAGCGCACAGCAACGCCCAGGCCCGAGCGAGGTGATCCGCACCTGTCCGCAGGTTACCGATCGCCACGCGAAGCACATACGTCGGTCCTAACATCGTGTGGGATATGAAGATATCCCCACTCTCGTTCACGCGGTCGAGGATCCTCGCGTTGTGCGCGTTGACCTCACCCGGTGGCACGCCAGCCGGGACGTGCCGAAAGCACACCGTCGAGAACGGGTGCGGCGCCGCCACTTCCCAGCCGTGCGCGGCCTTCACCCAGCCGGCGAACGTCGTCGCCAGTTCACAGTGATGCCGGATGCGCCGCGCGATCCCCTCGGCACCGAATGCGCGCAGCACCATCCACAGCTTGAGCGCGCGGAATCGGCGACCGAGTTGAAAGCCGTAATCCATGTAGTTCACGACCATGTCCTGCTCTGCCGTCTCCAGGTACGCCGCGACGAGCGAGAAAGCGCGCTTGAGCACGTCGGGGCGCCGCGTGAAGAACACCGAGCAGTCCATCGGCGTGAACAGCCATTTGTGCGCGTTCACCACGAACGAATCAGCGCGGTCCACTCCATCCAATAGATGGCGCAACTCGGGCACCGCGCCCGCCACACCGCCGTAGGCGCCGTCCACGTGCAGCCAGAGCTTCTCCTCGGCGCACACGTCGGCGATGGCATCTACCGGGTCGACGCTCGTGATGCTCGTCGTACCCACCGTCGCGACGACGGCGATGGGAAGGAATCCCGCGGCGCGGTCGGCGGCGATGGCGTCGCGCAGCGCCGCAGGCTTCATGCGGAACTCCGCGTCGGCCTCGATGCGGATGACGTTGTCGAGCCCGATGCCGAGTGTCATCGCCGCTTTGTCGATGCTCGAGTGCGCGTGCTGGGAGCAGTAGATGCGCAGCGCGGGGAGGTCGCGCCCGGCGAGTCCCTTGCGGCGCACGTCCAGTGCGGGGTCGGCCTCGCGCGCCGCGGCGAGCGCATAGAGCGTGCTCGTGCTGGCGAGGTCGTTGATCATGCCGAACCAACCTTCGCTCAATCCGAGCAGCTGGCGCAGCCAGTCTGTGGTGACCTGTTCCAATTCGGTGGCCGCAGGGCCGGTGCGCCAGAGCATCCCGTTCACGTTCAGCGCCGCCATCAGGAACTCCGCGAGCACCCCGGGCGCTGAAGCGGTGTTGGCGAAGTAGGCCATGAACCCCGGGTGGTTCCAGTGCGTGAGGCCGGGGAGCACCTGCGATTCGAAATCCTCGAGGATCTTTGCGAGCGGCTCCGCCTGTTGCGGCGGCTCGAGCGTGAGTCGCGCGCGCGTCGCACCGGGCACGAGCGGCGGGAGCACGGGGTATCGTTCAGGGGCGTCGAGATAGCGGGCGATCCAGTCGACGAGCTCGTGGGCGCGTTCGCGGAAGTCGGCGGCGCCGACGTCGCCGTAGGGGTCGGATTCGTGTGGGGGCAGGGTCATCCGCGAAATCAGGCGGAGCGGCCCGGTCGAAACAACCGCCGCTGGGTATTCGTATCTGAAGCACACCTCCCCCCGTGGCACGTCCGGAGATTTCTGAGATGATGGTGCTCCTCCCGATCGCGTTGGCATTCCAGGTCTCGGTCGGCGTGCGCGTCGGCGCGCAGGATTCCGCGATGAAGGCTCGGCTCGAGCGCGCCGCCGACGCCGAGCTGAACGTCGAGGACATCCCGGGGCGCGCGCAGCGCGCCCCGAAGCGCATCCCCGTGACCGAAGAGCTGCGCAAGAGCGCCTTCAAGGACGAGACGGCACGGTCGCTGCTCACGCGCGCCCGTGCGGCGCGCCTCAAGCAGGACGCGGCGCTCGCCTCGTACGACGCCACCACGTATCAGCGCCTCAGCGTGAACCTCGGTTTCAAGGCCCTTGGCCGTGAGCGACTGGCCATGAGGCACGAAGAAGCGACGCGCGTGCAGTGGGACAAGACCAAGGGAGCGCTGGTGGAGGTGCGCGGCGCGCGCAGCGCAGTGCCCATCATCGACGGCCTCTCGGAGAAGGACAAGAAGGAAGCCAACATGGACATGAACGGGATGAACCAGATCCCGTACTATCCGGGGCGCGACGAGCTGTGGATCGGCGGCGGGCTCGCGAAATCGGAAGTGGACGAGCGCAACTTCGTGCACCCGATCGCCGAGGGCGCCGAGGCGTACTACACGTACGAGACGGGCGACTCCGTGCGGATGACGCTCCCCGACGGCAAGACGCTGATGCTGCGCGAGCTGCGCATCGCGGCCCGCTCGCCCAAGTGGAACCTGAGCGTGGGTTCATTCTGGTTCGACGAGGCGACGGCGCATCTGGTGCGCGCGGTGTACCGGATGTCGGCGGCGATCGATGTGTGGGGGTTGGAGAAGGAGCAGCGCGAGGCGTCCGTGGCCGAACGTGCGGCGGCAGCGCGCGATAGTGCGAGCAGTGCTGGGAGCGGCGGACGCGGCGGCCGGCGCCCCGGCGTAGGACCCGGCGCGGTGCGTGGCGACGGCGACGGTCCGCCGTTCCTCGTCAAGGCGATGCTCTCGCCGATGAAGGTGGACGTGAGTGCCATCACCGTGGAGTTCGGCCTCTACAACCAGCGCTTCTGGCTGCCGCGCGCCAACGCGCTCGAGGGCTTCGCGCAGGCGGGATTCATGCGCATCCCGGTCACGCTCGAAGAAAAGGTGAAATACGCGGGGGTGAACTCCCTCGACAAGCCGCTCGACATCGCGTCGGCGCCTCTCGCGCGCACGACGAGCGTGCGCGACAGTCTCAAGAAGTCGGGAATGTCGGACGCCAAGCTCGACAGCGCGATGCAGGGGTTCTTCAGGGCGCGCCGCGCGGCCCTGATCGCCAAGAAGGAAAAGGAGTGCAAGGAGACCGGTACCTACACCACTGTGCGCCGTCAGTACGAGAACACACTCAGCGTCACCACGCAGACCCCGTGCGACGACGCGAAACTCGCCGCGTCGCCCGACCTGCCGCCCTCCATCTACGACAAGAACGAAGCGACCTTCGGCTCCGCCGAACGCGAGCAGCTCGTGAAAGCACTCTCCTTCGGCCTGCAGGCGGGATGGGGACCGCAGACGCCGGTGTTCTCGTACGGCCTCTCGTGGACGCGCTTCAATCGCGTCGAGGGGTTCTCCACCGGGCTCGGTATTGCGAGTGAACTTGGGCAGGGCTACACGGCGTCGATCGGCGCGCGCGGTTCATTCGCCGACAAGCAGCTCAACGGCGATTTTTCGGTGGCGCGCACGAACGGACGCTCCACCCTGAAGGGCACCGTGTACCGCCGGCTCAGCGTGATGAACGACTACGGCACGCCGCTGGACTTTGGCGCGTCGCTCGCGGCGATGCTCTGGGCGCGCGACGAGGGCGCGTACTATCGCACGTGGGGCGCCGAGGTGAGCGGCACCACCAAGTGGCTCGGTGCGCTCGAGTGGCGCGCCTTCGCCGAGCAGCAGTGGAAGGCCGACGTGAACTCGCGGTGGAGTCTGTTCGGCGGAGCGAACGACGCGCGGTTCCTCGCGAATCCCGCGGCGCAGCAAGCCACCGAATACGGCGCATCGGCGCGGCTCGTTTCGAGCGCGGGGCTCGATCCGCTCGGCTGGCGTGTGCTGAGCGATCTGCGCGTGGAAGGCGCGGGCGGCGACTACTCGTACGCGCGCGGTCTCGCCGACCTCACGGTGAGCCATCCATTCGTGCTCGGCCTGATGGGGTCGCTCACGACGAGCGCGGGCTACACGGCCGGCACGGTGCCGGTGCAGAAGCTGTTTTATCTGGGCGGCCTGCACACCATCCGCGGGCAGACGGAGCTGACGGCGAGCGGCGACGCGTTCTGGATGACGCGCGCCGAACTCGGACTCAAGACGCCGATCGCGCGGCCGGTGGTGTTCGGCGACATCGGCTGGGCCGGGAACCGGAAGGACTTCGGGAATCCCGGTCGTCCGCTCTCGGGCG
>CAIRBD010000528.1 GCA_903876745.1 uncultured Gemmatimonadota bacterium | reverse complement strand
TGGCGAGGATGATCTGCGCATGCATGGCGCGCAGGTCGTCGGGGTCGAGCGCCTTCACGGAGGCGAGCGTTCCTACCGGCATGAACACCGGTGTCTCGATGGCGCCGCGGGGCGTGCGAAGGACGCCCGCGCGGGCGCGGCCTTCGGTGTGCTGCACGTCGAACGAGAAAGTCATGCTAGATGATCACCATGGCGTCGCCGTACGAAAAGAACCGATAGCGCTCGGCCACCGCCACTGCGTATGCCTCACGCATCAGCTCGTGACCCGCGAACGCGGCGACGAGCATGAGCAGCGTGGAGCGGGGCAGGTGGAAGTTCGTGATGAGCCGGTCGGCGCCGCGCACGACGTGCGGGGGGCGGATGAAGATGTTCGTGTCGCGCTCGCCCGGCACGATGCGGCCGTCGTCGCCCACGCTGCTCTCGAGCGTGCGCAGCGACGTGGTGCCCACGGCCCACACGTGCGCGCCGCGGTCGCGCGCGGCGTTCACGGCGGCGGCGGTGGTGTCGCTGATGCGGTACCACTCCTCGTGCATCACGTGATCGGCGGGGTCGTCCACATCCACGGGGCGGAACGTACCTGCGCCGACGTGGAGCAGGACGTCGGCGCGTTGCACGCCGTTGGCGGCGAGCGTGGCGAGCAACTCGGGGGTGAAGTGCAGCCCCGCGGTGGGCGCGGCCACGGAGCCGCGCTCGTCGGCGTAGACGGTCTGGTAGCGCTCGATGTCTGTGGCCGTGTCGTCGCGCTCGATGTAGGGCGGGAGCGGGATGTGGCCGTGGCGTTCGATGGCGGCGAGGACGTCGCGCGGCGCGCCCGCCGTTGGTGAGGAGGGAGCAACCCAATTTACCACAGAGGACACGGAGGGGACGTGATGCTCGCGCCTACGTCCCTCCTCTGTGTCCTCTGTGGTGAACGGGGTTTCCCCCACGATCAAGCGAACGACTCGCGTGCGCCTGGGAGTCGTCTCGAGGACCTCCGCGTCGAAGCCGGGTGCGATATGCACGCGGCGCCCCGGCTTGAGCTTCCCGCCGGGCTGCACCATCGCCTCCCACCGGTCGTCGCCGAGGGGACGGAGCAGGAACACCTCGGCGGGCGCACCCGAATCCCGCGTGCCGAGCAAGCGCGCGCGGAACACGCGCGTGGTGTTCAGCACCAGCAGGTCACCGGCGGGGATGAGCCCCGGGATGTCCCTGAACCGGAGGTGGCGGATGGCGCCGCTCGCGCGCTCGACCACCATCAGCCGGCTCTCGTCGCGACGCTCGGCGGGGCGCTGCGCCACGAGCTCGCTCGGGAGGGTGAAGTCGAAGTCGGAGGTGCGGAGGGGGCGCGTCACGCCGTTAAGCTAGACGGCCGGCGCCCTCCGCGGAGGGAGGTGCCGGCCGCCGACCGTGCGCGCCGCGGTGCGTCAGCCGGGCCTGCCGTTGAGCCACGCGAGCGCGTCGTCGAGCGTCGTGCAGACGCGCGCGGCACCGCCGTTCGCCTCGATGTAGCTGCTGAACATGCGCGCCAGTCCGAACTGCAGCGGGCCGCTGACGACCAAGGCGCGCCGCGCCGTCGGGCAGAAGGGCGTCGCCGCAGCGATCGAGCGCACATCCTCCGCGGTCACGTGAACCTCGGTCGCACGCGACAGATCGAACAGCTGCGTGAAATCCGGAAGGAAGTCGGGGTGCTGCCGGATGCGCTGCTGCACGTTCAGCAACTCGGCGCCCATGAGAGCGCCGGACACCCGGTTCACCACACGTTTGAGACCGACGTCGATCTCGATGTCCACCGGCACGTGCCCTCCGCGAGCGATCAATCTTGAAACCTGCCGTTCACATCCGGTTCCGGCAAGATTGTAACCACGTAACTCGATACTATCCGCCGACGATCATCCGCACGCTCACGATACGCCAGGGTGCCGCCGCCTCGACCTCGAAGGTGAGCGTTGCCGGATCACCGTCGCCGGTACGGCAGCGCACCTCGAGCACCGTCGCGGACTTCGCTTCGAACGCCACCGGTACGAGGTCCCGCAGGCGGCCGCGTCGCGAGAGCGCCTGCGACACGCGCTCGGCGACGGGGCGCTTCTCGTTCTCGTTCGGCGCCATTCGTTCGGTGAGGAACGTCGCCATGGATGCGCTGTCGGCGTGCATCATGGCACGCAGCCATTCGCCGGCGGCGCGCCCTGTTGGCGTATCGGGGAGTGCGACGGCCGGCGCGTCGGGCGCCATGCGCGCCCCCGGCCCGTCCATCGGCACGCTGCTGTACAGCGGGAGCAGCGCGCGATGCACACGCGGCGCGGGCTGTTCCGCGACGTTCGACGCCATCACCATCACGAGTCCGGATTGCGGTTCGCGGTTGTAGAGGAAGAAGTCGATCATGTCCGACCCCGCGAGTACGATGGGCTCATCGGGAAAAGCCTGCGCGCGCACATCGCGCGGCAGGAGCTTATCAGTCTCGAACAGCGCGTCGTAGAAGGCGGCCATGTCGTCGACGGTCGAGAGCAGGCCGCCATTGCCGCGCAGGTTCCAGTGGCTGCCATCGGCGGCGTGCGGCCGCTCGAGCATCGTCGGCTGTTCCTCGCCGCCCTCCACGCCGTGCGCGAGGTCGTCGGCGGCGAAGTTCGGCAACAACAGTCCCGTGCGGCGCATCCCCGCCGGCACGAAGAGGTGCGACTGCACGTACTCGTCGTAGCTCTGCCCCGTGCGGGACTCGATGATCGCGGCGAGCAGCGAATAGCCCGTGTTCGAGTACTGCTCGCCGTGGCCTGGGGCGAACTTGAGTGGCGTGCCGAGCGCGCGCTCGATCAGCTGCGCACGGGTGATCGGCTCATAGTCGGGGCCTACGCCGATGGGGAAACCCGCGGTGTGCTGCAGCAGGTGCTGCACGGTGATGCCGCGTTTGTCGCTCGGCACGTTCGCGAAGAACGCGCCGAGCGAATCGGTGAGCTTCAACGTGCCGGCGGCGGCGAGTTGCAGCACGGCGACCTTGGTGAAGTCCTTGGTGTTGGAGCCGATCTGCACGACCGTCGACGGCGCGAACGTGATCGCCTTGGCGCGATTGGCGAGTCCGTAGCCGCGGCGCAGGAGCACGGATCCGTTCCGGCGGATGTAGACCACGCCGCTGAACCCGTTCCGCGCGGCGGCGGCGAGCACGGAGTCGGCGGCGCGACCGTCCGGCGCGACGACGTCAGGACCGACGGCGACCTGCTGCGCGGCCGCCGGGCGGGCCAGCGCGAGAGACGCGACGATGACAGCGGTGGTGATGTTCGTGCGCATGGGCGAACGCGTCCCGGTGAAAGTCGGTATTGGAATGTCGGTCAGCTCGGGCGGCGCGGATGGTTGCTTCGCGCCGCGACCCGGGGCGCTCAGAACAGCGACGCCTGATCCCGCACAGGGGGCACGATGCCGAGGTGCCGGTATGCCTGAGCGCTCGCCACGCGGCCGCGCGAGGTGCGCTGCAGGAACCCGTTCTGAACGAGGAAGGGCTCGTACACTTCCTCGATCGTGTCGGGGTCCTCGGCGAGCGCAGCGGCGATCGTCGCGACGCCCACGGGGCCGCCGTCGAACATCTCGATGATCGTGCGGAGGATGCGCGCGTCCATGTCGTCGAGGCCGAACTCGTCCACGTCGAGCAGGGCGAGCGCTTCGCGCGCCACCGCGCGGGTGATGATGCCGTTCGCCTTCACCTGCGCGTAGTCGCGCACACGGCGCAGCAGCCGGTTGGCGATGCGCGGCGTGCCGCGCGACCGCATGGCGATCTCCTTGGCGCCGTCGGCATGCAGCTCGACGCCGATCACTTCGCCCGTGCGGCGCACGATGGTCTCGATCTCGTCGGCGGGATAGAAATCGAGCCGCATCGTGAGGCCGAAGCGCGCGCGCAGCGGCGAGGTGAGCAGTCCGTAGCGGGTAGTCGCACCGACGAGCGTGAACTTCTCGATCGCCATCGTCACCGTCTGCGCGTTGGGGCCATCGCTGAGGCGGATGTCGATCTTGTAATCCTCCATCGCCGGATACAGGAACTCCTCGATGATCGGCCGCAGGCGGTGGATCTCGTCGATGAACAGGATGTCGCCGGCGCGCAGGTTGGTGAGCGTGCCGACGAGATCGCCCGGCTTCTCGAGCGCGGGGCCCGAGGTGGTGCGGATATTCACACCCAGTTCGCGCGCCATGAGTTCGGCGAGCGTCGTCTTGCCGAGCCCCGGCGGGCCGTGGAAGAGCGTGTGGTCGAGCGTCTCGCGGCGGCCCATCGCGGCCCGGATGGCGATGTCGAGCGCGTCCTTGGTCTTGTTCTGGCCGATGAACTCGGCGAGCCGCTGCGGGCGCAGCGACAGTTCGACGACGGACTCGTCGCTCAGGACCTCGGGGGTGGTGATCTCGGCGCGGCTCACGGCAGGAAACTAACGCTTTTGCAGGACGGCCAGCGCGGCGCGGATGACATCCGCGGTGCCGCCGGCCTTCGCGCCGTCGAGCGCCTGGTGGACGGCCTTCTCCGCGTCGGGCTGGTTGTAGCCGAGCGCCACTAGGGCGCGCACGGCATCGCCGGCGCCCGCCTCGAGGCCCGTGCCGCCACCGGCGGGCGCCGAGGTCTCGGCCGAGAACTCCTTCATCTTGTCGGCGAGTTCCACACACAGACGTTCGGCGGTCTTCTTGCCCACGCGCGGCACACCACTCAGCGTGGTGAGATCGCGGCCGCGGATGGCGCGCACGAGGCGCGCGCTGCCGAGGGCCGAGATGAGCCCCAGCGCGAGCGCTGGTCCCACGCCGCTCGCGCCGCGCAGCGTGAAGAACAGCGCGCGGTCCTCGGCACTCGCGAAACCGAACAGTTGCCAGCCATCCTCCTTCACGACGAGCGCCGTGTGCAGCGCCACGGCCTCGCCCACGCGCGGCAGCGACTCGAGCACGCCGATGGGGATGAGCAGTTCGTAGCCCACGCCGCCGGAGGTCATCACCTCGATGCGGTCCACCTCCTTGGCGACGAGCGTGCCCTGCAGGCGCGAGATCATGACCGCACCGTGCGACGGGGCGCGGTGAGGGTGGGCGACGCGGCCGCCGCGCCGGCGAGACGCATGCGGGCCATCGGTCCCTCGCTGTACATCACGCAGGTGAGCGCGCACGCCACGCCGTCGGCGGCGTCGGCGGGCTCGGGGGCGTGCTTGAGGCGCAGGAGTTTGGCGACCATGAACTGCACCTGTTGCTTGGTGGCCGCGCCGGCGCCGACGACGGTCTTCTTGATGAGCGCCGGTGCGTATTCGTGGATGGCGAGCCCGGCCACGGATCCGGCGAGCAGGATCACGCCGCGCGCGTGGCCGAGCACGAGCGTGGTGCGCACGTTGCGGGCGTAGAACACGTCCTCGACGGCGAGGGCGTCGGGGTGGTGGCGCGCGATGAGTTCGGTGACGCCTTCGTGGATGTCACGGAGGCGTTCGTGGAGCGGGGCGCGGGGGCTGGTGCGGATGACGCCACATTCGATCAGCCGCGGGCCGGCGGAGCCGGCCTTCGCGACCCGATCCGTGGGTGTCGTGGCTCCGTCGGTCGCCACGACCCCGTACCCGGTGGTCGCCGTGCCGGGATCGATCCCGAGGACGATCACCGGCGCCGGCTCACGCCTGCGACATCTCCGACTCGTCCATGTCGAAGTTGGCGTCCACCTTCTGCACGTCGTCGAGCTCTTCGAGGCCTTCGATGAGCTTGAGCAGCGACTCGGCGGCAGCGCCTTCGATGCGCACCGTGTTCTTGGGAAGCCAGGAGAGTTCGGTCTGTTCCGCCTTGAGCCCCGCCTTCTCGAGGGCTCCGCGCACCGCGTGCAGGTCGCCAGGCGCCGTCGTGATGACGAAGGCCTCGTCTTCCTTCACGAAGTCCTCGGCGCCGCATTCGAGCGCCTTCTCCATGGCGGCGTCCTCGTCCATGCCGTTCGCCGGAACGACGATCTGTCCCTTGCGGTCGAACATGAACGCCACGGAGTTCACCGCGCCGAGGTTGCCGTTGTTGCGCGTGAGCTTGGCGCGCACTTCGGCCACGGTACGCGTGGGGTTGTCGGTGAGCGCCTGGATCATCAGCGCCACGCCGCCCGGACCGTACGCCTCATACACCACGTCCACGTAGTCCACGCCTTCGAGTTCGCCGGTGCCCTTGAGCACGGCGCGCTCGATGTTCTCCTTGGGCATCGACTGCGCCTTGGCGTTGTCGATGGCCGTGCGGAGGCGCGGGTTGCCGTCGGGATCTCCGCCGCCCTGCTTGGCGGCGGTGTGGATCTCACGGATGAGTTTCGTGAACAGCGCGTTGCGCTTTTTGTCGGTCGCAGCCTTGTAATGCTTGATCTGCTTCCATTTGCTGTGGCCAGCCATTCGCAAATCGGGGCTAGAGGTGAAGCCCGAAATATACGCGCGCCGCGCGGCGACGACGACTGATGGCGGCCGCGCCCGCTCGGCGTGCGACGGGAACTACGGGGAACAAGCCCTAGCGAATGCGGAAAAGCAGCGTGCCGCGCAACCCGGTCACATCGGTCACCTCGCCCGACGCCGCACCGTACAGCTTGCCCACCGCATAGGTAGCGCTCGGGTTCACGCTCAGGGCGCCCAAGGTGAACCGGAAGCGGAGGCCGACGTTGGCGATCGTGCCGGTGTGCACTCCGTCTACCTGCCACACGCGTCCTTCGGCGCTCGGTTGCACGTAGACGTCGCCGACGTTGAAGCCGAGCGCGGCCGACACGTCGGCGATGTTCTCGCCCGGGGCCACGGCGCCGATGCGCTCGCCCTTGGCGCGGTACATGTCCCACGCGGTCAACGAGAAGTCGCCGATCCCGATGGGCGTGGCCCACGTGGCCTGGCCAAGCGCGCGGTCACCGGTCGCGAACGTCGTGGAGTCGGCGGCGTCCTTGCCGAACTTCGAGTAGGTGACGCCGATCGAGACGTTGCCGTCGCCCACGGGCCGGTCGATCCCGACGCGGAGCTTCATCTCGTCGCCGGGCTGGAAGCGGAGCGAGGCGCTCTGCACCACGTAGGCGTCGAACCGCGACGAATGCCGAAAACTCGCGCCCACGCCGAGGTTCCAGTCGCCGAGTGATTGCGCGAAGGCGACGCCGCCGGTCGTCGAGAGGCCTCCGCCCATCGAGGCGACCGGGTAGAGCAGGAAGTCGTTGCCGATCTGGCCGGCGGCCTCGATCTGTCCCTCGGGCACCTTGTACATCCCGGTGGGGAGGTTCAGGCCGAGCGTCACCACCGCGAAGTTGTCGCCGAGCATCAGGTTGCCGCGCACCTGGGTGTCGGTAAGTCCCGAGATGGAACTCGTCTTGGCGCCGTTGAAGTGCACCTCGCTCATCGCGTACGACGTGGAGATGTCGAGGTTGAGGCGATCGTTGAACGGCACGATCAGGGCGATGGGCACGGCGAGCTGCGACACGGTCTTCTCGGTGCCGCCCGCGCTGAACTTGTACTGCACCCACTGCGGGCCGGCGATCGCGGTGGCGTCACCGAGACTCTGCGCGCCGAGCG
>CAIRBD010000527.1 GCA_903876745.1 uncultured Gemmatimonadota bacterium | reverse complement strand
TGAGAATTTCCTCACGGCCCTTCACGTCCGGCAGGCTCACCGTCACCTGGCGGTCGAATCGTCCGGGGCGGAGCAAAGCAGGATCGAGCACATCCGGGCGGTTGGTCGCGGCGATGATGATCACGCCGTCGTTCGACTCGAAGCCGTCCATCTCCACGAGCAGCTGGTTGAGCGTCTGCTCGCGCTCGTCGTGCCCGCCGCCGAGGCCCGCGCCGCGGTGACGGCCCACGGCGTCGATCTCGTCGATGAAGATGATGCACGGCGCGTGCGCCTTCCCCTGCTCGAACAGATCGCGCACGCGGCTCGCGCCCACGCCCACGAACATCTCCACGAAATCGGAACCCGACATCGAGAAGAACGGACGCGCGGCTTCGCCGGCGACAGCCTTCGCAAGCAGCGTCTTGCCCGTGCCCGGCGGACCGACGAGCAGCGCACCCTTGGGCAGTCGACCACCGAGCTTGGTGAATTTCTGCGGATCCTTCAGGAACTCGATGATCTCCTGCAACTCCATCTTCGCTTCATCGCAACCGGCGACGTCGGCGAACGTGACCTTCGGCGTGTCGCCAGACAGCAGCTTCGCTTTGCTCTTGCCGAACGAGAACGCCTTGTTGCCGCCCGCCTGCATCTGGCGGAAGATGAAGATCCAGAACGCGATGAGAAGCACCACCGGCAGCCAGCTGATGATCAGCCCGCCGATCGACGGCCGCGCGTCCTGCGCCGAGATGTGCACGTTCTTCTCGCGCAGCTTCTCGATATCGCGCTCGGAGTTGGCGATGGCGAGCTGCACCGTGAAGCGCTTCACCGCGCGGCGCTCCAGCGTGACCGGCTGCCGGAAATCGCCCGTCACCGTCTTGCCGGCCGTGATCGTCACGCGCTCGACGTTGTCGGCCTGCAGCTGCTGCTCGTATTGCGTGTAATCCAGCTCCGTGGCCGCGTCACGCTGGCCGCTCGAGAACTGGATGAACGCCACCGGCACCAGGATCACGAGGACCCAGAATGCGAGTGACTTGGAGCGGCGGCCCCAGCCGCCGCCGGTATCGTTGCTGTTGCTGTCCTTCGGAGTCGTTGGCATATCCTAGGGTGTCTCCTGCGTCAACGCAGGCTGGCGACGTACGGCAAGTGACGGAAATCCTCGGCATGGTCGAGTCCGTACCCGACCAGGAACTCCTCAGGCGCATCGAACCCGATGAACCGCACCGGATGGTGCAGCTCCGTCGCGATGTGCTTGTGGAGCAGCGCGCAGATCTCCAGCGACTTCGGGGCGCGCACACGCAGCAGCTCCATCAGCTTCTGCAGCGTGCGTCCCGAGTCGACGATGTCCTCCACGAGAAGAATGTGTTTCCCCTCGAGTTTTGTTTCCGGATCGTAGACGAGCCGGACGTTCCCGCTGCTCACCGTGGCGTCGCCGTAGCTCGAGGCCACGAGGAAATCGACGTGCAGCGGCCGCTGGATCTGCCGCACCAGGTCGGCCAGGAAGACGAAGCTCCCCTTGAGCAGGCCGAGCACCAGCAGATCGCCGTCCGGATAGGCCGCGCCGATCTCGGCGCCGAGTTCCTTGACCCGGTGCTGGATGGCGGCTTCGTCGTAGGCAATGCGGTGAACCTCGCGCCCCATCAGGCGTGGGTCGTTGGCTGAGCTCATTCACTCAATATAGTAGGATTCGCGTGCGAGGCGCCCTCCACGACGAACGATGTGGCCGTGCGCCGCACGCGGGCGCCGCCGCTCAACGGAACGAGCTGCCCCGCCCGCGCATCATTAGTAAACGCGGCGAGACGTTCGGTTCCGCGCCAATCGAGCGCGATGCCCGCGCGGCCGGCGATCGCCTGCCAGAGCACCGCGAGCGCGTCGGCGGGGAGCCCCGCGAGCGACCGGTCCGGGATCGCGACGGGCTCCGCGACGGTCGTGGGCAGGAGCGAGTCCACGAGCGCCTCGACGTCGGCGCGCCATCGCGCCGCCCGCCGGCTCAGGTCGAGCATCGCGGCCCCGAACCCCGGCTGCGCACGCTCGAACGCGGGGAGCAGGTCGAGTCGTACCCGGTTCCTGAGGTGGGCCCTCGCGGCGTTGGACGGGTCTTCCGCCCACCGAACGTCTCGGGCGGCCGCGTACGCCGCCACGACGGCGCGCGGTACGTCGAGCAGCGGCCGCGCGATCGGCGACGGCGCGTACATGGCCGCGAGCCCGCGCGCCCCGGCGCCCCGCAGGGCCCGGATCACGACCGTTTCGAGCTGGTCGTCGCGGGTGTGCGCGGTCACCACACGCGCCCCTAACTCGCGCGCCCACCCGCCCAGAAAGCGCCATCGGGCGGCGCGCCAGGCTGCCTCCGTCGGTGTACCGGCCTCGACCTTCCCGCTCACCACAGCCAGCCCGCGCACCGTCGCCTCAGCCTCGACCAGCTCCGCGGCCGCGGTCGCCACGGGTCCCGTACCGTGGTCGAACGTGGCCACGGCGCAGGCGTCGGCGCGCCAGCGCGCGAAGGCATCGAGCAGCGCCATCGAGTCCCGGCCGCCGCTGACGGCCAGAAGGTACGAGCCTTGGGGCAGGGCGCGGACGGCGTGCTCAACAGACCGGTTGGGGTCCGAGGCCGCCGAGAACGCCGAGGCCGCCGAGGCCGGTACGCCGCGGGAGGTCGCGCGACCCGCACGGCTGGCTTTCGCTCGCTTTGACATTTCGCTAACATACTGTCGTCTTCGCCGCCGGCCACCCAGCGCGCCGGCGGGACCGTCACGGATCGCAAGGAGCTTGTCGTGGAGCATAGCGTCGGTGGACCCTTGGGCACCCTCATCGCCGGACTCGGCATGGGCGCCTTTTACTGCGCGCTCATCTGGATCAACATGCTCCTCGGCCTGTTCCTGACGCCGCTGTTTCTCATTCCGCTCACCTGGATCCAGGACGCTCTCAAGGCCCGGAAACAGGCCTCCGCGTAAAGACTGGCGGCCTGAGCCCGGGCCGCCCAACAGCGCTGGACGACATCGGAAAGACCACGAAGGGGCCGGCTGACGCCGGCCCCTTTGCCGTTTCCGACCGTTCGCGGCTGCCACGAAACCAATTGCCGTCTTGACAGTCTTTGGGATACAGGCGAACTTATTGATGTGGAGGCCAGTCTGTACCGGTGCGACGCTTGCTGCATTGAAGCGGCCCGCAGCGGTGCGCGACCAGGCCCCAAGACAATCGGTACCGATGACGTCTCGCGCTATTCCACAGAGACACAAGGTCGTCGGATTTGTGAGAGGCCTAGAGCCGACCAGAGGCCAGGCGGCGATATGCAGAGCGGAATTGCATATCAACATCCACAAAACAACATAACATTTCACTTGATGCATACAACGCAAGTATGCACTTTACATATACTTACGATATTTCATGTGATGTTCTTTGTTGCATATTCATGCCAATGAACAATCGGGCTGTATAAGTCGAACGGCAGTGAATGCTCGCCTGGAAAAACAGCCGATGAGCGCGATTTTTCAACCGGGCTTCGGCGTACTCCGAGTCTCGATCGTCGCCGGAGCTGGCTGCCGGCTGGGGCCGACGGAGCCGCGCCAGTCGCGCCATCCCCTGCCCTGCCCCGCCAAGGCCCGATCTCATCGAGAACGGAAGTTATCAACATCTGACATTTTGGCTTGAAATCAAAAAGGCGGCGCTCGTCGTGAGCGCCGCCTTTGGCCCTTGGGCTGCTGCGGCTTCAGGCCGCGCGGCGCCGGACGAGGGTCAGGATCGTGTACAGCGCGACCGGCTCGTCGGCCTGATTCCTGACCTCCACGTCCCACGATACGACCCCCTGCGGGATGCCGCCTTCGGGGGTATCCTTGGCGGTCTTTTGCTTGACCGTCAGCCGCACGTGGATGGTGTCACCCGGGTAGACCGGCTTCACAAAACGCAGGTTTTCGAGTCCGTAGTTGGCCAGGACAGGCCCCGGCGCGGGGTCCACGAAGAGCCCGGCGGCGGCCGAAACCACGAAGTATCCGTGCGCCACCCGGCCCGTGAAGATGCCGTTCGAACGGGCCGCCTCGTCGTCCATATGGGCGTAGAAACGGTCGCCGGAGAGCTCCGCGAACGCCTCCACATCGGCCAGCGTGATGGTCCGGCCGGCCGTGATGAGGGTCTCGCCGACGGCCAGATCATCGAAGAATTTGCGGAACGGATGCTCGGTTCCGGTGGTCTGATCGGCCCCCGCCGTCCACTCCCGCGTGACCTCCACGAGCACTTGCGGGCTCCCCTGGAGCGCCGTCCGCTGCATGTAGTGGAGCACGCCGCGGGCCCCGCCCATCTCCTCTCCACCCCCCGCCCGGCCGGGTCCGCCGTGCACAAGGTTGGGTAACGGCGAGCCGTGGCCGGTGCTTTCCTTGGAGCTCGTACGGTCGAGCACGAGCAGGCGGCCATGGTAGGGCGCCACGCCCAGAACCACTTTTCGGGCCACCTCCCCCTGCCTCGTGACGAGAGAGCCGCACAGCGAGCCTTTACCGCGTTTGGCCAGTTCCACGGCCTCGTCGAGGGTGTCGTACGGCATCACGGTGTTAACCGGTCCGAAGGCCTCGATATCGTGCGGTTCGGTGGTCGCGAACGGGGTGGCGCAGGCCATCAGCATCGGCCCGAAGAACGCGCCCTTTTCGCGGTCCGCGCCCACCACGGCGAAGTCCCCGCCCCCGTACACGAGCTCCGTGGCGGCCCTGATGCGCTGGGCGTTGGCCTCTACGTCCCGCACCTGGGCGCGGCTGGCGAGGGGGCCCATCCGCACCCCATCGACGGCCGGATCGCCGATCGTGGTCTTCTCGAGCCGGGCGACGAGGGCCTTGAGGACCGCCTCCTCCATGCCCCGCGGGACGATGGTGCGGCGGATGGCGGTGCACTTCTGGCCGGCCTTCGTGGTCATCTCGCGGACGACTTCCTTCACGAATAGGTCGAACTCCTCCGTGCCGGGCACCGCGTCGGGCCCAAGGATGGAGCAGTTGAGCGAGTCCGCCTCGGCGTTGAACCGCACGGCGCGGGAGACGACGGCGGGCGTCGTGCGCAGCAGGTTGGCCGTGTGGGCGCTTCCCGTGAAGGCGACGGCGTCTTGCTCGCCGAGGTGATCGAGCAGATCGCCGGCGCTGCCGCAGATGAGCTGGACGGCGCCCGCCGGGAGGATGCCCGACGCGATCATCTCGCGGAACATCGCCTCGGTGAGGTAGCTCGTGGCGGTGGCCGGCTTCACGATGCAGGGCACGCCGGCGAGCAGCGCGGGGGCGAGCTTCTCGAGCATCCCCCAGCAGGGGAAGTTGAAGGCGTTGATGTGGACGGCCGCGCCCTCCAGCGGAACGCAGATGTGCCGGCCCACGAAGGTGCCGCTTTTGCTCAGCGGCTCGGTGGGGCCTTCCACATAGAAGGTCTCGTTGGGAAACTCGCGCCGGCCGCGGCTCGAGTACGCGAACAGCGTGCCGATGCCGCCGTCGATGTCGAC
Organism: uncultured Gemmatimonadota bacterium; assembly: GCA_903876745.1. Classification (GTDB taxonomy): domain Bacteria; phylum Gemmatimonadota; class Gemmatimonadetes; order Gemmatimonadales; family Gemmatimonadaceae; genus Fen-1231. Next base: position 1,707 of record CAIRBD010000527.1, on the reverse strand, counting down.
CCACGAATCCGATTTGGTGGCACCCGTGGCGGCGCTGACGGCGTAGAACGCGTCCTTCCGCTCCATCAGGTGTTTGGCGAGCGCCTTGAGGAGCGCGGCGCGCTGATGAAAGGTGAGGGCGCGCATCGCGGGGCCGCCCACGGTGCGGGCGTAGGCCAGCATGTCCGCGAAGTCGAGGCCACCGCTGGACGTCTGGGCGATGGGTTCGCCGGTGACGGCGTGGTGCATGACGGCCTGCGGGCCGGTGCCTGCCACCCACTCGCCGCGGGCGTAGTTCTGGAGTTGCTGCACGTCGGTTCCTCTCGGGGCGGTGGACTCGAACAACGCCGCAGGCGCGTGAACGCGCACGCAGGTCAAACGCTCAAACGAGGCCGCGCTGAATGTCGTTCCAGGTCTGGAGCAGGGCCGGTTGGCTTGGGCGGTCGGACGGGACGGCGCGCAACGGTTCGGCGGGCTTCCACCCGGCGTGCATCGCGGCCGGGAGCGCCTGATAGAGCGCGGTACCCGCCGTCTTCCATGCGAGCATCTCGTCGCTCACGTCCTTCACGATCTTGGCGGGGTTGCCGACCACCACTTTGCGTTCGGGGATCTGCATGTCGGCGGGCACAAAGCAGAGCGCACCGACCACGGAGCCGGCCCCGACCACCGCGTTATCCATCACCACCGCGTTCATGCCGATGAGCACGTTGCGGCCGATGCGCGCGCCGTGCACGATGGCGCCGTGCCCGATGTGCGCGCCCGCTTCGAGCACCACCGTGACGCCGGGGAACATGTGCACGGTGCAGTGCTCCTGCACGTTGCAGCCGTCCTCGATCACGATGGCGCCCCAGTCGCCGCGCAGGGCGCAGCCGGGGCCGACGTACACGTCGCGGCCGATGATCACGTTGCCCGTGACGGTTGCCTGCGGATGCACGAAGGCGGTCTCGTGCACCACGGGGATGAATCCTTCGAACTCGTAGATCACGCCGCTTCGATGATCATCGCGAAGCCCTGCCCCACGCCGATGCACATCGTGCAGAGCGCGTAGCGGCCGCCGCTGCGCTCGAGCTCGCGCATCGCGGTGAGCGCGAGGCGCGCGCCGCTCATGCCCAACGGATGGCCGAGTGCGATGGCGCCGCCGTTGGGGTTCACGCGCGGATCGTCGTCGGCGAGGCCCAGCTCGCGGAGACAGGCGAGTCCCTGAGCGGCGAAGGCCTCGTTGAGTTCGATCACATGCATCTGACCGAGCGAGAGTCCGGCGCGCGCGAGCGCGAGCCGCGTGGCGGGCACGGGGCCCATCCCCATGATGCGCGGTTCGACACCGGCGGCCGCGCTCGCGACGACGCGTGCTCTGGGCGTGAGGCCGAGTTCCTTCGCGGCCTCGCCCGAGGCGAGGAGCAGCGCGGCGGCGCCGTCGTTGAGCCCCGACGCGTTGCCGGCGGTGACGCTTCCCTGCCCGTCGGTGCGGAACGCGGGCTTGAGTTTGCCGAGCGTTTCGAGCGTGGTGTCTGGACGAAGGAACTCGTCGTCGCTCACCCGCGTGGCGGGACCTTTCTTCTGCGCGATATCAACGGGCGCGATCTCGAGCGCGAAGCGGCCGCTCGCGCGCGCCGCGGCGGCGCGCTGCTGCGAGCGGAGCGCGAACGCGTCCTGGTCGGCGCGCGTGATGCCGTACTGCGCGGCGACGTTCTCGGCGGTCTCGCCCATCGAGTCGGTGCCGTGCAGCGC
>CAIRBD010000526.1 GCA_903876745.1 uncultured Gemmatimonadota bacterium | reverse complement strand
CGTGAGCAGGAGCAGCCCGAGCACGAGCCCGAGCATCCCCATCACGCCGATGAACGACCCGATGGTCACGCGGCGGCCTCGCTCGCGTTGAACATCTGCACCACGGACGTCAGACGGATGCCGAAGTGTTCGTCGATCACCACCACCTCGCCTTCGGCGAAGCGGCGGTCGCCCACGTAGATGTCCACCGGCTCGCCGGCGAGCCGCTCGAGCTGGATCACCGAGCCGCGGCCGAGGCGCAGGATCTCCTGCACCGTCATCTTCGTGCGTCCGAGCTCGATCGAGACCGGCAGATTGAGGTCGAGCAGCATCGAGAGCGGCACTTCGCCCTGCCCTTGCAGGGCCGGGGCGAGTTCGGCGAAGCTGGGAGCACCGATGGGAAGCGAGTTGTCGGCCATGGGAGTTCCTTCAGAGGGATGTCAGCGGGCGGAAACAGGGAGGTCGGGCGCGTCGAGCAGGCGCACGGCCAGCTTCTTCCCGATGCGGCCGGCGGCCGCGCGATAGCGGGGCTGTCCGCCCACGTGGATCTCGAGCGGTGAATCGGTCGGGATGCCGGTGGAGATGACGCTGCCGATGGGCAGCCCGAGCAGCTGGCGCATCGGCACGTGGAAGAGCGGCAGGCGCGCCGAGATGTCGACCTTCGTGGCGCGCAGCTGCGTCTCGGCGACTTCCCGGGTGTGACGGCGCTCGGGTTCCGAGCCCGTCATCTCCTTCACGCGGTTCTGGTCGGACGACGAGAAGAACTTGTCGAGCACCGAGAGCGGCAGGCAGACGACGAGCAGTGAACTCAGCGACCCGAAGGCGACCTCGATGTTCGCGACGAGCACCGGATCTTCACGGCCCGTGCCCTGCACCATCTCGGGGAACGACTCGAACGTGGTGATGGCGACGTCGAGTTCGACGAAGTCCTGCCAGATCTCGGCGAGCAGGCCGGAGATGCGCTCGACGACGAGCCGCACCGCGAGCCGCTCGATGGGCGTCATCGCACGCTGCATCAGTGCCGGATTGTCGCTGCCGCCGAAGAAACGGTCGACGAGGAAATACGCGAACTCGTGCCCGACGTCGATCACGCCCTTCTGTCCGGGGACGTTCACGATGTCGAACCCATACGACGCGCACGGCGTGGGGAGCGAGAGCGTGAACTCGCCGAACGTGAACTGCTCGACGCTCTGCAGCTTGAGTTCGATCTGACGGCGCACGCGGCCGATGAGCCAGGCCTCGAGCGATTTCGTCAGCCGCTCGTACATCGCCTCGAGCGTGCGGAGCCGCTCCTTGGAGACGTGCCGCGGGCGGCGGAAATCGTAGAGCTGGACGTCGGTGCCGACCGTGTAGCCGACGCCGTCCGAAGACAGTCCGTCGGTGGCACCACCGAGCAGTGCGTCGATCTCGTGTTGTGAGAGCTTCTCGGCCATGTCGCGTCCCCCTACTGGATCACGAACTGCGGGAAGAAGACGCCGCGCACGACCTTGGGGCCGAGCAGGGAGTCGAGGATGGCCTTCACTTCCTTCTTGAAGCCTTCGCGGCGCGAGACGTCGGAGAGTTCCTCGACCGTCTTGCTGCCGAACACGCGGAGCACGGCGTCGCGCGCTTCGATCTCGCGCTTCTTCATCTCTTCGTTCGCTGTCGGGTCCGCGACCTGCACGCCCACCGACACGAGCAGGAAGCGACCGCCGCCGGAACCGGCGGGATTCAGCACGAGATTGTCGAGCAGCAGCACCGGCGAGTCCTTCGACACCTTCTCGGCCTCGGCCTTCGCTTCGTTGATGACCGTGGCGGAGTCCGGCTTCTGCACGATCTTCTTCGCGAGCGCCGGCCCGGCGACGAACGCGCCCATGCCAAGGCCCACAGTCAACGCCGCAACGATGATGATGAGCCCCGCTTTGCTCTTCTTCGCCGGCGAGGGAGCTTCGGCGACCACTTCAGGTTCTTTTTCGGCCATGATCGTGGCTGGTCTGAGTGACGGAGAGATGCCTTCCGGTCACGATATAGGCAGACCGCGTGCCAGCGATGCGTTACATCATTTTGACCACTGTAACTCGTTGATGGATAACGTGTTGGAGGAGTTCATGCCCGACTCCTGCCGCCCTCGCACATCGGCCGCCGCGCTCGGTGCGGCACTTCCTGCCGGGTCGCGTGCCCGAAGTGCGCTCCGTCGAGCCGGCCGCGAACGACGGAGGGCCGGCCCACGTGGGGCCGGCCCTCCGATCACTGCTCCGCTCGACTCTGCTCGACTGCCTGCCGCCTACCGCTTGAGCCCGACGAGTTCCTGCAGGAGCTCGTCGCTGGTCGTGATGACTTTGCTGTTCGCCTGGAACCCGCGCTGGGCGACGATCATCGACGTGAACTCCTGCGCGAGGTCGACGTTCGACATCTCGAGCGCGCCGCTCGTGAGCGTGGACTGGCTCCCCTGCAGGGCGATGCCGAGCACCGCGCCGCCGGAGTTGGCCGACTCCTGGTACATGTTGTCGCCCACGCGCAGCAGGCCGGCGGGATTGTTGAAGTCGGCGAGCATGATCTGCGCGAGCGGCACGTTGACGCCGTTCGTGAACGCGCCGGTGATGAGACCCGTGCGGTCGATCGTGAAGTTCTGCAGCGTGCCCGAGCCGTAGCCGTTCTGGTCGCGCATCACCGCCGTCGTGCTGCCGGAGAACTGCGTGACGCCGTTGACGCCGGTGCCCGGATCGAGCGAGATGGACATCGGGTCCGCGCCCGGAGGCGCGAACGAGATCGTCTGCAATCCCGTGTTTTGCAGCGTGCCGTCGCTGGCGAACTTGAACTGGCCCGAGCCGCTGATGCTGCCGTCGGGCACGCCCGCGGCGACGAGACTCGAGTTGTCCACCTTCCAGTCCCACTGATTGTCACCCGTCTTCCACACGTACGCCTTCACGTCGTACTTGGTGCCGAGCGAGTCGTAGACGGTCATCGAGGCTTCGGTCCATGACGAGGAGTTTCCCGCCACGGCGCGCGTATCGGCGTTGAAGCCGGCGGCGGCGGGACCGGCACCGTCCGGATCGGTCGTGTCGAACACCGCCACCGACGCGTCGAAGTTGCCGTTGAACTTCATCGTGGCGGTCGCCTTGGCGGCCGTCTTCTGGCCGAACGGCAGCTGGATGTCGGTCACGCCATCCTGCAGCACGCCGTTCACTGCCATCTTGCCCTGGATCACGAAACCGTTCGTCGGCGACACGAGTTTGCCGTTCGCATCCACCTGGAAGTTGCCCGAGCGCGTGTAGTAGCTCTGGCTTCCCTTGCGGGCGACGAAGAATGAATCACCCTGGATCGCGACGTCGGTGTTGAGGCCGGTCGTTTCGAGGTTGCCCTGCGAGAACATCGTGTCCACCGAGCCGATCTGCATGCCGAGCCCGACCTGGATCGGGTTGATGCCGCCCTGATCGCCGGGGGGACGGCTGCCGCCCTGGAGCATCTGTGCGAAACCTTCCTTGAAGGTCACGCGCCCCGATTTGAAGGCCACCGTATTGACGTTGGCGATGTTGTTGCCGATGACGTCCATGCGGATCTGGTGATTGCGGAGGCCGGACACCCCGGCGAAGAGAGAACGCAGCATTGAGTCAGACTCCTGGGGTTAGTTGGTGCTGAAGACTTGCATGACCGACCCGATGCTATAGGTCCGGCCGCCGCTCGTGATGCTCGCGCCGCTCGGTCCGTACGTGACGCCGTCCACCCGCACCGAACTGATCGCCGGCGGGTTGGTGACCGCGCCCGTGCCGTCGGTAAGACTGAACGACGCCGTATAGGTGCCTGCAGTGAGTCCGGCGGTCGCGTCGCCGAGCGCGAAGGTCTTGCGCCCCGAGGTGGCCGCGCCGAGGTCGCGCACCGCGACCGTATTGCCGTTCGCATCCTTGATGGTGAGCGTGAGCTTGCCGCCCGCCGTCGGGATGTCGGCCGAGACGTTCAACGTCGCGTCCGTTCCACCGACCGCGATCTGCGGGTCCTGCACCATCACCGTCTTGCCGATGAGACTCAGTGCCGAGGCGTTGGTGATGGCCGACGTGACGGCGGCGTTCGAGTTGGCCTGCGTCGTGAGCTGCGAGTTGATGTTCATCAACTGCTCCACCGACGAGAACTGTGCCAGCTGCGACGCCATCTGGGAGCTGTCCTGCGGATTGAGCGGGTCCTGGTGCGTGAGCTGTGCGACGAGAAGCTTGATGAACTGGTCCTTGCCCATCGCGCCCCCGGCGCCCGACAGGCCCGCGAGCGGGTCGCTCGAGGAAGTCGACTTCGAACTGGTCGAACTGGTGATCGGTGCCGTCATTGTGAACCGTCTCTCTGCTCCCGGCGGGAGCGATTGCGCGAGGGATCCTGCGAGTTCCTCTGCTGCTGCGCGTCGCCGCGCGAGCGTGCCGATGAACCAGACTCTGCGAAAAGCGTGCCGGGCCGCAAAGCGGCAGGGTCTGCCGCCGTGAAGCCCCGGGTGGAGTCGATGGTGTTGCCGAGGCCGGCCACTGCGGCGGCGCGAACATGCACCGAATCGCCGGAGAGGCCGCGCGCTTCGAGCGCCGCACTGAGTTCGTGGATGCGACTGTTCAGCTGTTCCGCGCTCGCCGCGTCGCGCACTTCTATAGTTGCGCCGACGCTGGCACCGCGCACGGCCACGCGGATGTGGTCCTGGCCGCCGTCCGCATTGTCGATCTTGAGCGTCATCTGCGAGGCGGGCTGTGCGTCGTGCGCGTCCTGCAGCGAGAGCACCTGATCCACCCGTGAGGCGGCGTCAGAGCGAATGACGCCGTCCACCGGCGTCGCGTCCATGAGGGGCCGCACCGTATTGAGCGGTGCGCGCACGTCGCCCGCGCGCGGCGCCGTGGGGAATGCCTCGGCGGCATGCGCGGCGCCACCGACCGTCGTCGCACGTCGCACCGAGGACCGTTCCTCGGTCGGGCGCGCCGCGTCGTCGGGGCGTGTGGCCATCGAGTCACCGGCGCGACTCACCGTGCGATCGCTGCGCGGCGCTGGCGCGTCATTCCCCGCATTCGTGCCTGACCGCGCGGGCGACGACTCGGCAGGATGTGCCGTGCCCGATGCTTCACTTTCCGTGCGACGCGCTCGGATCGGTGCCGCGACGCCCGAGGCCATGACCGACGCCACGCGCGCCACCGGGGCGACGTCGGCGACGCGCGCGACAGCGGCAACGCTGGCTATGTCGCCGGAGCTGCGCGGTCGCGGCGTGACGGTGTCGCGCGCCGGAACGGCGAGCAACGAATCGCTGCGCGAGGCCGGGGACGTCAGCGACGGCGACGCCAGCGACGACGACGTCATGGCAGCGCGCGGCGTGTTCGACGCCACGCGGATCTCGCTCACGGTGGCGACCTTCGCGATGTCATGCAGCGCGCGATCGCTCGCGGGGAGCTGCACGTGACCGGGGTCGCGCGTGCCGAGCGTCTGCAGTCCTTCTTCGTTCGCGATGCGTGCGAGGCGCTGGTATCCCTGACCATTGTCCCACTTGCCGTCGACGACGAGATCGACGGCCGCGCCGTCGGAGTGCAGCGACTGACGCGTCCACGTGACCACCGGACCCGGGCGCGTACGCCCCTGCTCCACGAGGAAGTCCTGGCGCGTCTGACTGCGCCAGCTCTCCGCCACCGTCACCGCGCTCCCGAACTCGTCGTGCATCCGCGCGATGACGCGCTCGACCTTCTCGCGGAACGCGGGCTGCAGGGCGGCGAGGTCGCGCACGACGACCGCGGGATCCGTCGCCGCCAGCGCGCGCGCGGTCTCGAGCACGCGCGATGCGTTCGCGGCGTCGGCGCCGTCCACGGGCGCTGATGCGGCGTCGGGTGACGTGCCTTTGTCGCCGTCCTTCGACGTCTCGGCCGTCTGATCGGCGCCGGCATCGCCAACGGTGCCCGCGCCGGACGGCACGGCGTCGGCGTGCTGCGGTGGCGTCACCGCAGAGAGATTCGCGGCGTTCGGCGCCGGCGGCGTGTGCGTTCCGGTAACGCGCGCGACGAGATCGCGCAGCGCGTCGGTGGGATCGTGACGGCGGAACACGGAATGCGCGCCGGCCGTCGTCGTCGAGGCGCCGCTCTCCGGCGCGGCGTTCGCCGCCGGTTGCTCGCCGTCAGCGAGCGGTGCGGACCCTTCCGTCTCCACCTCCGATCCAGCCGCGGCCGGCGGCAGCCCGTCTGCGCGCGGAGCGAGCACGCGCGCGAACACGCCGGCGAACGCGCTCTGGAGCGCGGCGAGCGCCGCCGTGTCGGCTGGCGAGGCATCGGTGGCAGGCGCGCCCGGAACCGCGAGCGCGCCCGGAGCCGCGAGCGCGCCGCCGATGCCCGGCGGCACGACCGGGAGCGGCGCGGCGAACGACGGAATGATCGACGTCACTTGCCGATCGCCTTCGGTTTGAGCAGCGACTTGCTGATGGACGCCGCGCGAGCCGGCGGGAGCAGCGTGAGGATCTCCGCGGCCTTGCGGTCGCTGACCGCGCCGAGGATGGTGATGACGTCGGTCTCATCCATCTGTTCGAACACCTTGGCCGCGTCTTTCGCCGACATCGACGTGAAGATCTTCGACAGCCGGCCCCCGGCGACGATATTCGGCTGCGAGGCCGAGGGCGCTGCCGGCGCGGTCTTCACTGGTGCGGGAAGTTTCGATGCGACTTCGGCCGGCGCAGGCTCCACGGCCTTGGCGGCTGCGGGCTCCTTGGTGACCGCCGGTTCCTTGGCGGGCTCTGCGGCAGGAAGTGCCGGTGCCCCCTCGGGAATGGCGGCGGCTTTGGCCGGTTCCTCGGTCGCCGCGTGCTCGGCGGCCGCCTTGGGACTGGTCTCCTTCACGCCCTCGGCCCGGGCGGCCATCTTCTTCGATTCTTCGGCCACGGCGGAGCGTTCGCGCTTCACGACGAAGGCGGCGCTGCCGCCAAAGCCGAGCGCGAACAAGACCGACGCGATGATGATCTGCTGTTTCATGATTCGCCGTTCCGTTGAGATGCCTGCGCCTTCATGTCCCTGTCTCTGATGCGCGTGCGTGCGATCCCGTCCATCACTTCGCGCTCCGTGCGGTCGTCGGCCACCTTCCAGTCGTCGTGCTGCCGTTCGCGCAGCCGGTCGAGGACGCGCCGGTCGCGCACGCGATCGCCCAACTCGCCCACTTGCTCCTGCACACTCCGTTCCGCGGCAGAGATCGCCTCCCGCGCGCCGATGAGGGTGCCGTCGAGATGTTCCACGAGGAGGGCGGCCTGGCGCAATTCCGCGACGGTCCGCGCGGTGCCGGGCTGCGGCAGCACGGCGTCGCGCGCCTCGGCCCGGCGGTCGTCGAGCGCCGACTTGGCGTCACGCGCCGATTCCTCGGCCCGTTGCGCCTGCGCCAGTTGGATCGCGGCTTCCTTCTCCGCCTTTTCCCGCAGCACGAGCAGCCGCTGGAGGGAGAATTTGAAGCGCGGGGCGCTCACGCGGCCGGCCGACGCGTCGCGGCGGCATCGATGCGTGACGAGAGCGCGGCGAGTTGCTGCTTCGTTTCCGCGAACGAACTGTGTTCGCTGGGCGGCTGACGCAGGAACCCGAGGATCGGGTCGCGCATCGCGATCGCGGCATCCACCATCGGATCGCTCCCCTTGGCGTACGCGCCGACGAGGATCAGATCCTCCTTCTCGCGGAACGCCGCCTCACATCGCATCAATGAGAGCACCGACGCCTGCTGATCCGCGCCCGTGACGTGGTCCTTGACGCGGCTCTTGCTGTCGAGAACGTCCACGGCCGGATAATGCGCGCCTGCGGCAAGCTTCCGCGTGAGCACGATATGGCCGTCGAGGATCGAGCGCGCGGCGTCGGCCACGGGTTCGTTGAAGTCGTCGCCATCCACGAGCACCGTATAGATGCCGGTGATGCCGCCCTTGGCGCCGTTCCCGGCGCGCTCGAGCAGGCGCGGCAGCGACGCGAACACCGAGGGCGGATAGCCCTTGGTGGTGGGCGGCTCGCCGACGGCGAGTCCGATCTCGCGCCACGCCATCGCCACGCGCGTCACGGAATCGACCATCAGCAGCACCTGCTTCCCCTGGTCGCGGAAGTACTCGGCGATCGCCGTGGCCACGAGCGCGCCGCGGGCGCGCACGAGCGCGGCCTGATCACCCGTCGCGACGATCACCACCGAGCGCGCGAGTCCCTCGGGGCCGAGCGAGTTCTCGATGAAATCACGCACCTCGCGGCCGCGCTCGCCGAGCAGCGCGATCACGTTCACGTCGGCTTTGGCCTGACGCGCGATCATGCCGAGCAGCGTGCTCTTGCCCACGCCCGAGCCGGAGAAGATCCCGATGCGTTGGCCGCGGCCGATGGTGAGCAGACCGTCGATCACGCGCACGCCCGTCTCCATCGGCTGGTCGATCACCTGCCGGTGCAGCGGGTTCGGCGGCTCGGCGGCGAGCGGCATGCGCTCCGTGAACTCGAGCCGCGGCCCGCCGTCGATGGGCTGGCCGAGGCCGTTGAGCACGCGGCCGAGCAATCCCGGACCCACGTCCACGCCGAACGAACGGCCGAGCGGCACCACCATCGACCCCGGGTGGATGCCTTCGAGCTCGCCGAGCGACATGAGCAGCACGCCCTTGTCGTGAAAGCCGCAGACTTCGGCGAGCACCGAGCGTCCCTCGGTGAGCGACGAGATGCGGGCGATCTCGCCGAGCCCCACGTCGATGCCGACGGCCTCGACGACGAGTCCCGTGATGCGCACCACGCGGCCGTACCGTGCGAGGCGGGGCAGGTCGGCGATGCGCCGCGTCAGGAGATCATGCATTGGCGGTATAGGCGATGCGCCGGTAGACGCGCTCGAGCGCGGTGTCGGTGCGGCCGTCCACGATGCGCTCGCGGCCCTCCACCACGCAGCCGCCGGTGGCGATGCGGTGGTCGGGGATCCAGTGCTTCTCGTGTTGCGGGCCGGTGTCGGCCTGCTCGAGCAGTCCGTGCGTCTCGATGAGCGCGAGGTCGTTCGGGTTGATGCGGATGCGCACGGCCTGGTCGATGGGGAACTCGGAGAGCGCGCGCCGCACGAGCTTCGACACGATCGTCTCGTCGGAGGCGAGTTCGCGGTCGATCACATGGCGCGCCACCGCCACCGCCAGCGCGGCGATGTTCTCCTCGATGGAACCGCTCCACCGTTCCTCATTCACGCGGATGACGTTCAGTGCATCCTCGGCCGCGCGGAGCGTGTGACGCAGGCGCGCGTGCTCCGCTTCCTCGCCTTCGTGACGCCCCTCTTCGAACCCGAGCGTATACGCGTCCGACAGTTCACGCTCGCGTGCGCGCTCGGCTTCCACCGCCGGGTCCAGTCGCGGCTGCGGCTCCCCGATGGGGAGGCCGGCCTGACGGTGCCCCCCGAGGTCGTCGAGGCTCCAGGCGCTCGTTCCCGAGACGCCCTCCCCGTCGCGAACCACGCCCGGCTTAGCCAACGACCATATCGTTGGCGCTGCCGTTGAGGACGATCTCGCCGGCCTCTTCGAGCGCGCGTGCCTGATTCACGATCGTGGACTGTGCCGTCTCGACGTCGCGCATGCGCACCGGGCCGAGCATCTCCATCTCGTCCTTGAGCCCCGACACCGCGCGCTGCGACATCTGGCCCATGATGCGCGTCTTGAGTTCCGCGCTCGCGCCCTTGAGCGCGAGGGCGAGTGATTTCGTGTCCACGTCGCGGAGCACGCGCTGGATGGCGTGGTCCTCGAGCTGGATCATGTCCTCGAACACGAACATCAGGTTCTTGATCTGCGTCGAGAGCTCGCTGTCGTGCTCGGCGACCTTCTCGAGGATCGCCTTCTCGAGGCCGCCCTGCACGAGGTTGAGCACCGCGGCGACCGCCGCCGG
>CAIRBD010000525.1 GCA_903876745.1 uncultured Gemmatimonadota bacterium | reverse complement strand
CGCCTCCCATCCGACATAGTCGCCGCGTGGCGCGGCACCGCCGCTCGCCTGCGCCTGGCCGGCGAGCGGGGCTGAATAGGCGGCGAGCAACAGCACGAGGCTCGAGCAGAACCAGGCGACGGGACCGAGACCAGCGCGATCGCGACGATGCATCATGCCTCCGTTTGGGCGCGTGTGGAGCCAACGCCGACGACCATGGCAGGATGCGTGCCGACAGGAGGCGGACCGCAAGGTGAAGGGGCGCAAGGACGTACGCGCGCGGCCGAGTACGCGGACTGCGCCGAGTGCGACACGCCATGTCACACGTGTGACTCGCGGCGCACACTCCGGCCGGAACGGGCCTATTGCGGAACTTCCCGGAACTGCCGATGTTCTATAGTTGAGTAGTCCCGACCCCGAGGCCCCTATGCGATTCGCACGATTGGCACTGATGGCGCTGGCGCTTGCCGCGCCGTTGCGTGCGCAAGACGTGACGCCGGTCTCTTCCGGCCCGCTCACGGCCACGTTGCACTTTGCGTCGTACGGCGACATGTGGTTCGACGCGAACAAGCCGGCCTACTTCGCGGTGTTCGACCTCACGTACAACAACCTCGTGCAGCTCCATCCTTACTGGGGGTCCCAGTCGGACGGTCCCGCGGCGAGCGGCGCCTCGCGTCAGGCGGCGATGTACGGACGGCCCAACGTGTACATGGCGCAGCGTTCCACGATGTACGCCAACATGTACGGCTCGCCGTATGGCTACCCCATGACCTCGCGCGTCGCGAACGGCGGAATGCACACGCTGTTGCTCGTGGCGTCTACGCGCCCGCTGTCGATCGGCTCGCCGATGCAGATACAGCGCCTGCTCAACGAACTCACGCGTCGCGGACACACGTTCGATCTCGATCGCGAGGAAGGGATCGAGGCGCTGGTGAACTTGATCACGCCCGGCGCTCGCGATGATGAGGTCGCCGTCGACCTGCTCCCCGTGCAGTCGTCGCAGCTGTGGGCCTCGGACATCGGCTACGATGGTGGCGCGCCCACGATCTACTGCGGGAGCCGCTTCAGCTCGGTGTACGACTGGTTCCCATGGCAGTTCACGGACTACTACTGCAATCCGCGCTACCTGAACCCCTACTTCCCGCCGCCCGCGCCGCCGGCGCCCGTCTCGCCGACGCGCGCCACCGAGGCGATGGTGGCCGTTCCGCTCAAGATGTACAACAGCAACAGCACGAGCGATCCCGAGGAGATCCGGCGCGTCATCGACCGGCTCCGTGAGTACGATGCGCAGCGCGCGGCCAACGGCTACATCGACCGGTCGGGCATCGGCGGCGCCGAGGCCAACAACCTGCATCAGCCGGGCGACAGCAGGCGCACGTTCTCCACGCCGCTCGCGCCCACGGGGCAGGGTGCCGCGGTCAGCCGCAACGCGCCGGCGTCCGGCCCGAACGACATGCATCGTCCGGCGCCGGTGCCGGCCAACGGTCGTACGTTCTCCGATCAGGGGTACCGTGGTTCGACGCCGTCCTACGCGCCGTCCTCCACGCGCTATGAAGGACTGACCACGGTCTCACAGCCGCGTTTCAACAATGGATTCGAGGGCGGGTCGGGGAATGGCGGCGGGGTGTCGTCGTCCGCGCCATCGG
>CAIRBD010000524.1 GCA_903876745.1 uncultured Gemmatimonadota bacterium | reverse complement strand
TTAACCGTCAACGTCAGTAGCAGTCGCCCGTGCCTTGACTTAGCCCGCCCCCACAGTACCTTTATTGCAGTGACGTCGGCCCCGCCCGATCCTTGGCGGGGTTGCTTCGTTACAGGACCGGGTGCGACCGGCCGCTCTTATGCCACCGCACCAGTTTCACGCGGGGCTGTAGCTCAGCTGGGAGAGCGCTGCAATCGCACTGCAGAGGTCAGGGGTTCGATCCCCCTCAGCTCCATACCGATTCTTCAGAGTTCGGTGGTTTTGAAGTGTTCGCCCGCCGCCGCGCGGTAGGACGGAGAGTTCCAATGCCGGCGCGCGTGGCACCTTCAAAACCCCGATGAATCAGCGTCGCGGGCCTCTGGCCTCGCGGCGCTTCTGGTTTTCGGGTCCCTCGGCGGCACCGACGCGGATGGTGCGCCCGCCTAGAGCCCCTGCTCGAGCGCGAGTTGCACACGGCGCACCAGCTGCGCCGGAGTGAACGGCTTCTGCAGCAGCCGCTCCGCCGGGATCTGCGCCGACGAGTTGCGCGAGTGGTCCGGATACCCCGACATGAACAGCACGGGAAGCCCCGGGCGCGTGTCCTGCAGTCGCGCGGCGAGATCGGTGCCGCTCAGCCCCGGCATGATGACGTCGGTGATCACGATGTCGATGTCGGACCCCGACCGTTCGACGATGCCGAGCGCTTCGCGGCCGTCGGCGGCGGCGATCACGGTGTAGCCGTACGCACGCAGCGAACGCTCCACGAGTTGCCGCACCGCGGTCTCGTCTTCCACCACCAGCACCGTGCCCGAGCCGCGCGATGGTCCGATCTCGCCGCCGACGGCGCCGGGTGCCGCCTCCGTCAGACTGCGCGGGAGATACACGCGGAAGCTCGTTCCCGCGCCGGATTCACTCTCCACGCGCACAAACCCGCCCGCGTCCTGCACGATGCCGTACACCGTCGACAGGCCGAGCCCCGTGCCCGCGCCCACCGGGCGCGTCGTGAAGAACGGCTCGAAGATGTGCTCGCGGATCTCCGCGGTCATGCCGACGCCCGTGTCGCTCACCGTGAGCACCACGAACTCCCCCGACTCGGCGCCGCCGGGCAGCCTGCCGCCGGCGACGACCTGATTGCTGGTGTCCACCACGAGCGTGCCGCCGTGGGGCATCGCATCGCGCGCGTTGACGGCGAGGTTCAGGATCACCTGCTCCATCTGGCTCGCGTCGGCGCGCACCGACCAGAGATCGCCGACGCTCCGCGTTTCGAGCGTGACGTCCTCGCCGAGCACGCGGCGCAGCATGCGGTCCATGCCGGCGGCCAGCTCGTCGAGGCGGAGCGGCTGCGGGTTCACCGGCTGCCGCCGCGCGAAGGTGAGGAGCTGGCGCGTGAGGGCCGCACCGCGCTGCGCCGCCTCGCGCGCCTGTTCAAGATCGTGCAACTGCTCGGAGTCCGCGGGCGCCGCCTCCGCCGCGAAATCGATGTTGCCGACGATGGCCGTGATGATATTGTTGAAATCGTGCGCGATGCCGCCGGCGAGGCGTCCGATCCCCTCCATCTTCTGCGACTGCTGCAACTGCTCGTTGAGCAGCCGGCGGTCGGTGATGTCGATGAAGCTCGACACCGCGGCGCGCGGCGTGCCGTCCTCGCCGAACACCGGGGCGGCATTGATCGACAGCCAGCGCGTCCCATCGGCGCGGCGGATCGACACCTGCACGTTCTCCGACGACCGGCCTTCGCGCAGGGCGATGGCGAGCGGGCGCCGCTCCACCGGGATGGGCCATCCGGTGTCGTCGTAGATGACGAGCTGCGCGGCCGCGTGCGGCGCGCCGAGGAGCTCGGCGACGGGCACCCCCATGATGCGCGCGGCGGCTTCGTTCGCGTACACGATCTCACCGTCCGGGTGCATCATCAGGATGCCGCTGAGCGTCGCGCCGAGGATCGCGTCGAAGTTCTGCTCGCGCTGCCGGTGTTCGGCCTCTCGCACGAAGTGTTCCGTGACGTCGGTGAACGAGACCACGGCGCCGCGGCCGTTCCCGGCCGCATCGCGCACCGGCGAGACGCGGCTCTCGAGCCACTTGGTGCCGGTGGGGAAGCCTTCGTACCGCAGTGTGAACTGCTCGCCGTCGCCTTCGAGTCCTCGCCGGGCAGGGAACCCGGACGGGTCGACGAGCGCGCCGTCGCGGGCGTACCGGCGGACGCGGGTGTTGCCATAGTGCGATCCGACGAAGACCTCGCGCTCGAATCCCATGATGCGGAGCGCGGCGGCGTTCGCGAAGTTGATGATGCCGTGTTCGTCGACGACGAACACGCCGTCGCTCATCGTCGCCAGCAGCGTTTCGAGACGATCGGCCATCTCGCGGCGTTCGCGGTCCGCGTTCACGCGGGCCGTCACGTCGGTGAACACCACCACGGCGCCGCCGAACGTCCCGTCCGCGTGATGGAAGGGCGACGTGCGGACATTCACCCAGTGGCGCGTGCCATCGACGGCCATGAAGCCGCGCACGTTTGCGCTCGCCGGCTGTTGCGTGCGGATGGCGGCGAGCATCGTGAGGTCGCCGGGCGGGGTGGGGGTGCCGTCCTCGTTCACGATCCCGTGCTCGGCGATGAACCCTGCGCCGAGGCGGGCGCCGATCTTGACGCCGGTCACCTGGCGGCAGGCCGCGTTGGCCCACACCACCACACCGTCGCTGCTGAAGATGCCGACGGCGTCGTCGAGCCCGCCGATGATGCTCGCGAGCACGGCCGGCGGCAACGCGCGCAGAGCGGCGTCGTCGTCGGTCGGACCGGCGGCGGAGTCGGTGGGCACGTCGGGTGTCATCAGCGGGTGTGGCTCATCACCAGGCGTTGCGCGCACGGAGCGCCGTGATGTGCGCGATGTGATGCCGGCTGTGCCATGCGTAGAGCGCCGTGAGGAGGTCGAGCGTCATCGGGCCGTTGTCGGGATGCAGCACCGACTTCGCGAACGCGGCGGGGTCGATCGAGCGCAGGAGCACCGTCCAGCGCGCGTGGATACCGTCGAGGATGCCGAGCGAGGGGTCGATGGGCATCGTCTTGGCATCCGCCAGTTCAGCCCACGCGGCTTCGGCGTACGGCTTGATGGTGGGCGTGTCTTCGGTGAGGGCGAGCCGGGCGCGGGTATACGCGTTCACGTGTGAGTCGGCCACATGGTGCACCAGCTGACGCACCGTCCACCCGTCGGGGCGGTATGGGGTGTCGAGCTGGGCGTCGGACAGCCCCGCGACGGCGGCGCGCAACGCCGCGGGGAGCGCCCCGATGGCATCGATGGCCGCGGCGCGGTCGGCCGCCCCGAACGCGGTGGGGCGGCTGAACTTGCCAACGGGATAACGGAGGTCGGTTTCCATCATTTAAGGTTACTGCGGGAGGAATCTGGCGACAGTGGCCCAGTTGCCCACGGGGCGTCGTGGTACTAAAATTATGTCTCCAGTATCGGTCGGTACCTGCCGATACTTGGTGTGGCCATTGCCCCTTGGTGTAACTGGCAACACGTCTGCCTCTGGAGCAGAAGAGTCCTGGTTCGATCCCAGGAGGGGCAACTCGCTCGTCGTCGTGCTGGAATGAGAATCGGCACCTCCGATACCCGGAGGTGCCGTTCTCGTTTTCATCTGGCGGGCGCCGTAGCGCCCTGGCACGCGCCACCTTACGGCGCGCGCAGCAGCTCCAGCAGCGCGCCCACCTCGCCGCGGATCGCCCCCTTGATCGTCGGCTCGCGCTCCGGCGCCCACTCCGGCGAATGCGGGGCCGGCACCGGAATGCCCGACGCCTTCGCCGCGGCGAGCTTCGCCGGAGACACCGCGCCGACGTGCAGGAGCAGCGACGGCACGCCAGCCACGCCGTAGTCCGCGAAATCCTCGGACGTCATCTTCGCCGGCATCTCCGTCACGGCCTGTGCGCCCAGTTGCTGCGTGAGCGCGGCGGCGAGTCGGTTGGTGAGCGGAGGATCGTTGTACACCGCCGCGTTGCCGCGCGCCGGCATCTCCACCAGCGGTTCCTTCGGTGCGCCCGACGCCTCGGCCTCGCCCTTGGCGATGCGACGGATCGCGGCGAGCGTGCGCGTACGCACCTCCGCCGTGTAGGTGCGCACCGAGAGCGAGAGCTTCACCTCGTCGGGGATCACGTTGCCCACGGTGCCGCCGTGGATCGCGCCCACGGTGATGACGATGGGGTCGTTCGGATTGTTCTCGCGCGACACGATCGTCTGCAGCGCGAGCACGATGCGCGACGCGAGCACCACCGGGTCGACGGTGTTGAACGGCATCGCGCCATGTCCGCCGCGCCCGTACACGGTGATCGTCACGCCGTCGGACATCGAGCGGAAGAACCCGGCGTGATAGCCGATCACGCCGGCGCGCAGGCCGTCGTCATCGTGCATGGAGAGCGCGAAATCGGGGCGCGGGAATCGCGTGAACAGTCCGTCGTTCAGCATCGTCGTGGCGCCGCCGCCCCCTTCCTCCGCGGGCTGGCCCACCATCATCAGCGTGCCCCGCCAGCGGTCCTTGTGTTCGGCCATCCACTTGGCCGTCCCTGCCCACGCCGACATGTGGATGTCATGACCGCACGCGTGCATCACGGGCGTCGTCACGCCGCTCGCCGTCTTGGCGATGACCGTGCTCGCGAACGGCAGTCCGGTCTTCTCCTGCACCGGCAGTGCGTCGAGTTCGGTGCGCATCATCACGGTGGGGCCCGCGCCGTTCCGCATCACGGCCACGATGCCCGTGCGGCCCACGCCGGTGGTGACGTCGAAACCGAGCGCCTTCACGCGCGCGGCGAGTTTCGCGGCGGTCTGTACTTCCTGAAAACCGAGCTCGGGGTTGCGATGCAGGTCGAGGTACAGCGCCTCGAGGTCGGGATACATCGCGTCGATCTCCGGCGCCGTGGGGCCGGTGCCGCGGGCGCCTCCCTGCGCGAAGAGCGGGGCGGTGACGAGCGCGAGGCAGAGGACGGCACGGGTGATCACCTGCGTGCGCGTCTGCAGGCGCGACTGCGCGAGAGGGTGCTGAGCGTCGAAGATCATCGGCAATCCATAACACCGCCGCTACGGGCCGCACAAGACACGCGGTGCGGCGCTGCGGCGCGCGGTCGCGCGGCGCCGGTCAGCGCACGAGACGGCGTCGCAGGTTCACCGCGGGTCGGGCGCCGCGGGCTGCCATGCCGGACCGACGAGCCGAACGAGCATGTCGAGCACCGCGCGCAATCGCACGGGCTTCGCGAAGTACTCGTTCATCCCGGCCTCGAGGCAACGCTCCCGATCGCCCGGCATGGCGAGCGCGGTCAGCGCGATGATCGGGACCGCCGCGAATCGCGGATCGGCGCGCAGCCGGCGCGTGACGGCGAGTCCGTCGAGCTTCGGCATCTGCACGTCCATGAGGACGATCGCCGGCACCCATGCCTCGCAGTGCGCGATCGCCTCCATGCCGTCGCGGGCGACGACGACGTGATATCCCTTCGCCGTGAGATAATCCACGAAAGTGCGCACATTGCCATCGTGGTCGTCCACGAGGAGCACAGAGTGCCCCGTCGTCGGCGCAACAGTGGTGGTCGGCGTGTCGCTCATGCGCGGGCTCCGTCGGGCGGGACGACCGCATCCGCCCCGACGGCGGCGTGCGCGTCGTTGAGGTGCAGCGTGAAGGTGGAACCCTCGCCGGGGCGACTCGTGACGGAGATGCGCATCCCCATCGCCGTGCTGAGCGACTGACTGATCGTCAGGCCGAGGCCGGTGCCGCCGTGCACGCGCGTGGAACTCGTGTCCGCCTGTTCGAACGCATCGAAGATGTGCGGGAGCCGGTCGGGCGCGATCCCGATGCCGGTGTCCCACACGTGCACGGCGACGGGCGTGCCCGTGCCGGCGGCCATCTCGAGCGACACCGTCACGAGGCCGCGCGGAGGGGTGAACTTCATCGCGTTGCCGACGAGGTTCACGATGATCTGCCGCAGGCGGAACGCATCGGCGCGGACGACGGCGTCCGATGTGGGCGCGTCGAGGCGGAGCTGCACCTCGCGCCGTACCGAGATGTCGAGGAACGAGCCGACGACCTCGGTGAGCAGCGCGCGGAGTTCCACGGGACGCCGTTCGACGGTGAGCTTGCCGCTCTCGACGCGGGCGAGGTCGAGGATGCTGTCGATGAGTGCGAGCA
>CAIRBD010000523.1 GCA_903876745.1 uncultured Gemmatimonadota bacterium | reverse complement strand
TGGCGTGGGGGCTGGGGCTCTCGCTCATCCACGCCGTGTGCGCGATCCGCTACAAGGCCGACCAGATCGTCGTGGGTGTGGCGATCAACCTGTTCACCGTGGGCATCACGCGGTTCTTCCTGCAGCTTGCCTTCGACTCGAGTTCCAACTCGCCGCGGGTGGCCGGGTTCGGCGGCGACTCGGCGAGCGCGGCCGCGTTCCTCACGAACCCGCTCGTGTGGATGGGCATCGTGGTGATGCCCGCGCTCTGGTGGATCGTGCAGAAGACGACGTTCGGGCTGCGGGTGCGCGCCGTGGGCGAGCACCCGGCGGCCGCGGCGAGCGTGGGCGTGCCAGTGAACCGCGTGCGCTACGTCGCGGTCCTCGGCTCCGGTGCACTCGCGGCGCTCGGCGGCGTGTACCTCGCGCTCGACCAGCATCAGTTCACCGATTCGATGACGGCGGGGCGCGGCTTCATCGCGCTCGCCGCGGTGATCTTCGGGCGCTGGGACCCGCTCCGCGCCGGTGTGGCCTGTCTGTTGTTCGCGGCGGCCGAGACGCTGCAGATCCAGCTGCAGAGTGCGCAGCTGATCCCGTCGCAGTTCGTGGCGATGATCCCGTATGTGCTGACGATCGTCGCGGTGGCGGGCGTGGTGGGGCGCAGCACGCCGCCGGCGGCGCTCGGGCGGACGGAGGCGTAGTCCGTCTCGTCGTTCGTCGCGATAAAAAGGGGCGCCGTCTCTCGACGGCGCCCCTTTTCACTTCGATCGTTGCGGCTAGTGCAGGTTCGCGTTCGCCGCCAACTCGTTCGTGCTCACCGGCACGCACTTGCTGCGCGTGGCGAGGAAGGCATTGGTTCCCTCCGCGCCCCACCGGCGGAGATCCCACAGCCGGCGCCCTTCGAGCCAGGTCACCGACCCGCGCTCGGCCTGGAGCAACGTCCACGCGGCCGCCGTCGAGGCCGGCACCGCGGCGATCGCCGTAAGCCCGGTGTACTGGGTGCGCGCCGTGTTGATGAGCGCCAGCATCCCCGGGATGTCGCCGCCGCGCAACGCCGCTTCGGCGCGGAGCAGCAGCAACTCGGCGCCTTTCACGAGCGGCACCGACGCGGCGAGCGACGTGTACTTCGTCTGCCGGAAGAACTTCGTCTTGCCGTCCTGCCCCGTCTGCACGGCGCCGGACGTCGTCTTGATGGTGTCCCACGGAGTGCGCGGGTCCTTGAAGACGGTCGCGTAGGTGGTGCCGAACACGGTCGTCTCGCGCCGGGTGATGGTCTGGTTGGCGAGATCGTTGTTCTCTCGCGTCGTGCCGATGCCGAAGATCGCGTTGTACACGAAGTTGTTCGGCACGAGCGCCGCATCGGCCACCGCCGTGGTCCAGTTGCCCTGCCACGCACGCACCGACGCGCGGCCACCGAGCGCCGCGTTGGCCACGCTCGTGTTGCTGAGCGCGGTGGCAAGCGTGTAGGCGCGCGTGAAGAGACTGTCGGCGCGCTGGAAATACACCGTGTCGCTCTGCGCCGCACCGCCGTCGATCACGCCGGTGCACACATTCTCGCCGAGCAGACGGTTGGCGAAACCCGCATACAGATAGGCCCGTGGCGTATCGACGTTCTTCTCGAAGTTCGCGCCGAGCACCGTCTGCATGCGCTTGAGGCCGTTCTCCGCCGACCAGCGCGCCTGCTGCATGTTGGCCCAGTCGGGGTTCACGTCCTCGGGGCGGATGACGCCGATGAAGAACTGCTGCTCGGCGGCGAAGTTGCCCGCCTCGGCGAGCTCTCCCGAGGCGAGCGCGCCGCGGTCGATGTAGTTGCCGAGCGCGAACGACAGGTCGCCCGACATGCCGTTGACGAGCGCGGGCATAGCCGACGGCACGTTGAGCTGTGAATCCTGGATCGGCCCCGGATTGGTGACCGACATGTTGCACGCCGCGCAGAGCACGACGAGTGCGCCGGCCGAGCGGCGCGCGAGTGTATTGATAAGGGTCGTCATGATCAGAAGCCCAGGCGGAGGGTCATCGTGAACGAC
>CAIRBD010000522.1 GCA_903876745.1 uncultured Gemmatimonadota bacterium | reverse complement strand
ATGCGCTGCCGCTGCCCGCCGCTGAGGCGCGTGCCGCGCTCGCCGAGCACCGTGTCGTAGCCCTGCGGGAGCGCCGCGATGAAGTCGTGCGCGTTGGCCGCGCGCGCCGCGGCCTCGACCTGTGCCGCCGTGTAGCGTTCGCCCGCGCCGTATGCGATGTTCGCGCGCACGGTGTCATTGAAGAGCACGGTGTCCTGGCTCACGATGCCCGTGAGCGCACGCAGCGACGGCAGCCGGATCTCCTGCGTGTCGACGCCGTCGAGGAGGATGCGCCCCGCCGTCGGCTCGATGAAGCGCGGGATGAGATCGACGAGCGTGCTCTTCCCCGCCCCGCTCGAACCGACGAGCGCCGTCACTTCGCCGCGCGCCGCCGTGAAGGTGATGTTCCGCAGCACGGGTTCGTCGCCGTAGCTGAACGACACCTGCTCGAACGCCACGCCATCGCGCAGTCCGTCGGCCGTGCGCGTGCCGCGGTCGCTCTGCGCCTCGGTGGGCGCGTCGAGGATCTCGAACAGCCGCTCCGCCGCGGCGAGCGACTGCTGCGCCGTGGTCGGCGCCTGCGACAGCTGCTTCAGCGGCGGCAGCAGGCGCATCACGAGGATCATGAACGTCACGAGCGTGCCCGGGTCGATCCCCTGCGGCGTGGCGAACACCTGCTGCGCGCCGAACCAGAGCACGAGGACGGCCACCGACGTGCCGAGCACTTCCGTGAGCGGGCCCGCGAGCAGGGCGATGCGGGTGATGCGCACCATCCCCTTGGTATAGCTGCCGCTCGCGCCGGTGAACCGCTCGTCCTCGTAGGGCTCGCCGCGGAAGCTCTTCACGAGCCGGATGCCGCTGATCACTTCCTGCAGCACGCTCGTGATCTCGCCGTAATCGTTGCGCAAGCGGCGGTGCCCCTTTCGGAGCTTTCGCAGGATGGGCTGGATGGCGAGCGTGATGAGCGGCGCGATGACGAGCGACACGAGCGCGAGCCGGGGCGACAGCGACACCAGCGCGACGATCGTCACCAGCACCTGCGTGAGGTTCTGGATGGACTTCGTCGCGACTTCGGCGAGGATCGCCTTCGCCTGTTCGGTGTCGGCGAGGATGCGTGCCATCACCTGCCCGGTCTTGTTCTTCGAGAACCACCCGAGCGGCAGCCGCTGCATATGGCGGAACACGGTGTCGCGCAGGTCGCGCGTGATGCGCTCCTGCAGCGAGGCGCCGAACTGCCCGCCGAGCCAGAGGAAGAAGTTCTTCACGGCCACGAGCGCGACGATCATCACGATCACGCCCTCGAGCGACTGCATCGGCCGCCCGCGATCGATCATCGCGCCGACGAGCCAATTGAGCATGTCGGTGACCCAGCCCTTGTCGGCCGGCACGCCCGACGCGCGACCGAACAGCACGTTCAGGAACGGGATCAGCAGCGAGAACGCCACCACGTCGAGCGCCGCGCCCGTGACGTTCGCGAGGATGTTCCCCACGAGACGCCCCCAGTGCGGGCGCAGGAACACCAGCAGCCGCCGGTACAGGCGCACCGTCAGCCCCTCGGCGTGAGCAGCGACAACGGAAGGATCACTTCCTCCGGCGTCACGCCGCCGTGCAGGAACGACCCGCGATAGCGCTGCTGGTATTCGCGCAGCTTCGTCGGGTACACGAAGAATCCGTCTCCCGTGGCGAGCAGCGTGTTCGACCCCGTCCCCTTGTGCGGCAGTCGCAGGTCGTCCTCGTTCGTGAACAGCAGCGCCTCGCTCGCGCGCTCGGCGCGCAGGTCCTCGCCGAACTTGAAGCGCAGGTTGGCCGTCGCGTCGCGTCGCGCCAGCACGGTGACCGGCGTGTTGCAATGAATGGAGCCGTGGTCGCTCGTGAGCAGCACCGGGATCTTCTTGCGATGCGCCTCGCGCAGCACCGAAAGCAGCGCCGAGCGACGGAACCACTGCAGCGTGAGCTGGCGCAGGGCGATCTCGTCGCGGGCCACCTCGT
>CAIRBD010000521.1 GCA_903876745.1 uncultured Gemmatimonadota bacterium | reverse complement strand
CCGAGTCGCTCGCGCTGCCCCTCGTGCGCGATGCCACCAGGCCGCCGTACGCGAGCATGTCGAGCGACACCACCGCCGCGTCGAACGACGCGAGGTCTTGCGCGCGTATCCAGGCGGCGATCGCGTCGGGTTGCCCGGGCGTGGTGAAGCTGCCGAGCAACTCATCGGGTGGCGCGACGACTTCGACGTCGGCGACCGCGCCAAGTCGCACGGGCCATTGCAGCGATGATGGCCGGTCGTCGAGCGGCACGAGGAGGATCCGTGACGGTGCGCGCACTCGACCGGACCGGTGTGCCGGCATCGCGGCGACGCCGGCACACAGGAACGCGCCCGTCGCCAGCGCGATCGCGCGACGCCGCACGCGCGGCCGGCCTACCGCTTGAGCGCGAACACGAACACGGTGGGTGCACCCGGATTCTGGTCCACCCAGAACGGCGACGGACTCCCGGATACCACGGCGACGTACTGCGTGCCGCCGATCGAGTAGGTCGCAACGCCGCCGCCGATCGGGCCGCCGGTGTTGAAGCGGTACAGCGCTTTGCCGTCCGCCGCGTCGAACACCACGAAGTCGCCGTTGAGCTCGCCGGTCATCACGACGCCGCCGGCCGTCGACGTGACCGCCGCGACCATCGGCCGTGACGACTTGTATTTCCACTTCACCGCGCCCGACGCGGCGTCCACCGCCGTGAGCCACCCCTTCCAGCCGGCCGGCGGCGGGTCGAACTTCACGTCGCCGCCCATGTAGTTCTTGCCCGGCACATTTCGGATCTCGTCGTCGAGCGTGAACGTCGAGCACCAGTCGACGGCATTCGTATACAGCATCTTCGTGAGCGGACTGTACGACGAGCCGTTCCACTCGACGCCGCCGAGTACGCCCGGACAGGCGTGCGTCCCCTTCAGCGTGACGGGCGCGTCGACGTTCTCGCGCGTCGTCACCGCGGTCTCGAAGAGCGTCGCGTGGGTCTCGCGATCGAGCACGCGCAGCATGCCGTCTTTGCCGGCCGTGGCCATCAGCGAGCGCGCCTTGCCGCCGATGGTCAGGTCGAACAGCGGTCCGGGCTGCGTCACGTCCCAGTCGTGCGTGTCGTGCGGCACGAGCTGCCGGTACCACGCCGGCTTGCCGGTGCGCACATCGAGCGCGACGATGCTATTTGTATACAAATTGTCGCCCTCGCGCGTGTCGCCGGCGAGATCGGGCGACGGGTTCGTCGTGGCGACGAACAGCAGCGCGGCCTTCACGTCGAGCGTCATCGGCGTCCACACGGAGCCGCCACCCACGGGGATGTCGGGCGTCGTCTTCCACGTCTCCGACCCGGGCGCGCCCTTGGGCGGGATGACCCGGAAGCGCCACACCGAGTCGCCGTTCGTCAGGCGGAACGCGCCGACCCAGCCGCCGATGTTGTTCTCGCTGCCGGCGGGGCCGATCAGCACCAGATCATCATAGATGAGCGGCGGCATCGTGAGCGTCTCGCCGAGTTCCGGCTTCGCGATCTGCTTCACCCACGCTTCTTTGCCGGTGCCGAGGTCGAGCGCGACGAGCCAGCCGTCGGAGGTGCCGCGCACGGCGAGGCCGTCCTTCACGGCAACGCCGCGATTCTGCGGCCACACGTCGGCGCCACGCGGTTTCCATGTATGACGCCACTTCGCGCGGCAGGTCGTCGCGTCGAGAGCGATGGTCACGTGCATCGTCGTCACGATCATCACGCCGTCGACGATGATGGGGTTCGACTGGAACGGACTCACGTCGCCCACCTGAAAGGCGCAGGCCGGCGCGAGCCCCGCCGCGTTCGCAGGCGTGATCTGTTTGAGGGCGACGTACCGCGCGCCGCTGTAGTCGTGCGTGGCGTAGAGCCAGTTGGCCGTGTCGGACGCGGCCGCGTTGAGTTGCGCCTGCGTCGGTGACGTGCCGCGCGGGGCAGCTGGCGCCTTCGCCGCCGCTCCGCCGGCCGGCGCTTGTGCAAGGGCGGCCGCGGCGGCGACCGTCACAAGCAGTGCGATCACGACGCTCGCGGTGCGAACTCCGCCTGCGGTTGTGAAATGACGCATGACTTACCTCGACGTGGGGGGAGCATCGTGTGGCGCGCGCGGCGCGGGCGCTTCGAATCGCACCGTCTTCATGACTGCGGGGTCGGGCGTCAGTTCCTTCTCCCCCGGGGCGAAGCCGTTCTGCTGCAGGACGTACGCCATCACGTCGGCGTATTCCTGCCGTGTGAGCGTGCCCGCGGTCTCCTTGGGCATCGTCTTGCGTACCACGTAGTAGAGGTCGTCCAGCGTCAGATTGGGCCGCCCCCAACTCGCCAGAAAGCGTTCGCCGGCGAGCGGCGTGGAGTCGCCGCCCTGCAGTTTGTCACCGTGACAGCGCGCGCACTCTACGTCGTACGTGGCGCGCCCGCGCTCGGCCTGTTCTTTGGTATAGACGCCGTCGGCGACGAACGGCGTGGCGGCCGCGATCGACAGACAGAATCCCAGCGACAGCAGCGCATACGGTCGGCGCCGCGCGGCGGGGGGACGCGGGGGGTTCTCCATGTGCCGGCAAACATGGTCGTTCGGCGCTACGCGTACAAGTCAGGACGCGCAGGGTAAACTTCCCGCACCGTCGCGCCGTAGGGAGAGTGCGCAGAGCATCCGCCGCTGTCGCAGCCGTCACCGTCGTCGTCTGGTTCGCCTGGCAACTGCACATCCCCGCCGTGAGGTCCTCATGTCCGGACAAGGCTCCACCGGCAACGTCATCGCCGCCGTCTGCAGCTTCTTCATCCCCGGCCTCGGCCAGTTGGTGCAAGGCCGGCTCGGGATGGCGATCGTCCAGTTCGTGCTCGCGGCCGCCCTGTGGGTCGTGCTGCTGGGCTGGCTCATCCACCTCTGGTCGATCGTCGACGCAGCGACCTGGAAACCGTGACGGACGCCGGCCGCGGCCGGCCGCGCAGCGCCGGGATTCCACCGGCGACCCTCGCGGTGATATGTTATGCGCTCGCGTAAGACTGGTCCCCCCGCCACGCGGAGCGCATCGTATGCCGCAGTACCTGATCGAACGCAACATCCCCGGTGCAGGAAAGCTCACGCCCGCCGAACTGCAGGGCATCTCGCAGCACTCGTGTGGCGTGCTGAACACGATGGGTCCGCAGATCCAGTGGGTGCACAGCTACGTCACGGCCGATCAGATCTATTGCGTGTATCGTGCGCCGAACGAAACGATGGTGCGGGAACACGCACGACTCGGCGGCTTTCCCGCGGACCGCGTGTCGGAGATCCGGACGACGATCGACCCGACGACGGCGGAGTAGCAGCGGCGGGCGGACGTGACGTGTGAGAGGGCATGGCGCGGGACGGGATCGTTTTCCGTATGTTCTGCGCCATGACTCCCCTCGACCGCCCGCTCCCGCAGGCACCGCACAAGAGCATCGGCCACGCGTACCTGTGGTGGCTCCCCCCGATGGGGTGGTTCGGCGCCCATCGGTTCTATCTTCGCCGCTGGTACACAGGCTCGGCCTGGGCCGTGAGTTCCGGGCTCCTCTACATCGGCTGGCTAGCCGACCTGTTCCTGCTGCCGCGCCTCGTCCGCACGACGAACGCGCGCCTCGCCGCCGAGTTCGCCGAGCATCCGGAACGCTTCACCGTGGCGGAACGCGCCATCGCGGCGTGGGCGGTGAAGGAGGAGACATCGCGATGGGAGCGGATCGCCGCGCCGTTCGCCATCTATTGGTACATCGTCGCTCCGTGTTTGCTCGTGATGCTCGCCTATGAGGCGCACCTGAGGTCGCTGGTACCGATCATGCTCGTGGTGCTCGTCGCCGCCGGCTTCTTCGTGACCCCGGTGGAGCAACTGCTGCTCAAGCATCCGGTGATCGAGAAGCTCCCCGGCGTGAATCAAGCGCTCGACCCCTTCCGCCTGCTGCTCGCCACATACCAGGAACACGAGCCAGGCGTCGGACGCTTTCTCCGCAAACTGTTCACGAAGGAATCCGTCCCCTACCTCAAGATCCTCGGCATCGTCGCCACGGGCGTGCTCGTGGAAGCGGCGACGTCGTTCAAGGACGTCTACCAGCCGTTCCTCACGATGGAGGATGCGGCCTCCACCGTCGCCTTGCAGCTCGTTCTCACGATCCTGCTCGTCGGCATCGTCGTGATCCCGGTGTTCACGATGTCGTTCCGCTATAGTCTCTCGGCGCGCCAGCGCCCGTTGCGGCGCTACACGACCATCGCGCTCTGCCTCGTCGTGTTCGTGGGATTCGGGTACCCCTACCTGTTCAACGACCGGGACGCACCCACCGCGATCGCCGCCGAACGGTTGTCGCTTCGGCTGGAGAAGCCCGACTTCGTGCGCAGCCTGCGGCAGTTGACGGAGATGTTCCTCGCCTATCCCGATCGTGCCCGGCAGGAGACCACGCCTGAGAAGATCGAATCGCGTCTCACGCGTTTCTCCGCAGGGCTCGAGGCATTCTTCGACCATCCGCCAACGCACAGCAACAGTCCCGAGCTCGCGACGGCGTACCGGCGCCTGCTGCGGAACATCGTGCCGGAAGAAGAAACGCACGCGTTCCAGGTGGAGCTCGCGCACGACCCGCAGGGCACGCCGTGGCGCATCTCGACCTATCGGCCGGACTCGACGGTGGCCGACACGACGTTCGCGTTCGTGATCGCGGCGCGCGATGGTGGCGGCACCGTGTATCGGTGCGATCCGTTGCTGAAATTCGCGGCCCATGCCATGGCGCACGACTCGACCGAGACGATCGACCTCTCGCCGTGCGCGCAGCGTGCGGTGGTGCGCTCCGCGGCGGCCGCAGAACAGATCTCGATGAGAGAGGATCGGCGATGACCACGCTG
>CAIRBD010000520.1 GCA_903876745.1 uncultured Gemmatimonadota bacterium | reverse complement strand
ACTTCACGGTCTGGTGCCTTCCCCGCAGGGAGAACTTCGCGGCGCCGTGCTTCGCGACCGTGTACGTCGACGGCGCGAACCCGCCCAGCGTGTGGCACGCCGCGCAGTCGGCCTTCGCGCCCGCGAGCGTGCCCTCGCCTGCATGCGAATCGGCGTGGCACGACGCGCACGTGGCGAACGCCGGGTTCTTCTTGAGCGATGCGCCGTGGCACGATTCGCACTTCACGGTGCGGTGTTTCCCCTCGAGCGCGTACCGCGTGCGCCCGTGGTCGAACTCCTTGCGATTGATCTCCATGAAACCGCGCGTCACGTGGCAGTCGCCGCATTTCGTCGAGAGCCGACCCTTGTGCGGGTCGGCGTGGCAGTCGGAGCATTCCTTGTGCGGCACCGGCTTGAACAGCGACACCGGCTTGCCCGACGCGTCGGTCTGCAGCTTCAGGCTCGGCGCGCGGTGGCACTTGTCGCACTCGATGTCGGCGTGCTTGCCGGTGAGCGGATATTCGGTCTTCTCGTGGTCGAACTTCGGCGCCGGCTTCCAGCCCTTGGCGTCGTGGCACTTGTCGCAGCTGTTGCCGAACTGGGTCTTGTGCACGTCGTCGGCCCGGTGACAGCTCACACAGGTCGTCTCGAGCCCGAGCCACCCGGCGCCCGTCTTGCGTGCCGAGAGCGCGGCCGCCGGCGAGGCGCGATTGGCCGTCGCATGGCACTTCTCGCACTTCGTGTTCGTGTGCTTCCCCTCGAGCGTCCAGCCGGCGCGGTTGTGGTCGAACTTCGCGGCGGTGCCTTCTTTCCACGCGACGAGTTCGAACTTCACCCCCGCGTGATCAGGGTGGCAGCTCGCGCACGTCTTGCCGCCGGATTTCGCCTCTTTCGCGTGAAGCCCGCGATCGCGCACCATGCTCCACGCCACGTCCTTGTGGCAGGCGAGACAGAGCTGATTCATCGGCTCTTTGCGGAGACCGTGGCACTTCACGCAGTTGGTGGACCCCTCGAACTCCGCGTGCGGCCGCGCGAGCGGACCGGGGGAGATCTGCGCGAACGCACCCGTCGCAACGAGCGCCAGCATCGGCACGACCCGCCAGAGCGTTCGCATCATCCGGCGCGCGCCTCACCCTGCGGCATCGGCACGTCCTTCTCGACGATGCGCACGCCCATCCGCTCGAGGAAGGCGAACGGCGCGTCGCCGCCGATGCGGATGACGACATGATCGTTGGGCAGGATGGTCGTCTCGCCGGCGATCTCGAGCACGGCGACGTCGGGGCGGATCTCGCGCACCGTACTGTTGAAGATCGCGCGCACGCGACCGCTCTTGAGCAGCTTGTCGATCTTGAGCTGGTTGCGCTCCTTCACGCGGCTGAACGTCTCGCCGCGATACGAGAGGATGACATCGGTCCCCTTCTGGTTCGCGAGTCCGAGCGCCGACTCGATGGCGCTGTCGCCGCCGCCCACGACGAGCATGCGGCGCCCCGCGAAGGCCTCCATCTCGACGATGTCGTAGAACACCTTGTCGAGTTCCTCGCCGGAAACGCCGAGGCGGCGGGGCGAGCCGCGCCGTCCCATCGCCAGCACGACGCGGCGCGCACGATGGACGCCAGACGAGGTCTGCAGGCGAAACACGCCGTCGGCACGGACCACCTGCTCGACGCGTTCCCCCGTTTGCACCTGCAGCCCCGTGTTGGCGACGATCGTCTCCCACACCTGCAGCAGCGTCTCCTTCGAGGCGTCGGCGATCCACAGATCGCCGTACAGCGGGATCTGCACCGGCTCGGCGAGCAGCAGCTTGTGCCGCGGGTACTTGCGCACGGTGTCGGAGAGCGAGCCCTGCTCGAGGATCACGTACGTGAGTCCGCGGCGGAGCGCTTCGAGGCCCGCGCTCAATCCGGCCGGTCCGGAGCCGACGATCGCGAGATCCACCACGTCGTCCTCGCCCTCGGGGCGTGGCGCTCCGGGCGGCAACGCTTTCACGATGCTCTCCACCGCCAGCTT
>CAIRBD010000519.1 GCA_903876745.1 uncultured Gemmatimonadota bacterium | reverse complement strand
TGGATCGGAATCGAGATCTCGTGCTTGAGCGCGGTCACCGAGGCGGCGAACCGCTCGTAATACGCGAAGCGGTCCATCCCGGCGGCGCGCTCCGCAGCGAGCATCGCGCCGACGGCGGGGCGCTCGCCGCGCTGCGCGCCGGCGTGCATGAGCGTCACGCGCAGCGAGCCGCCATGGATGGCGAGCCGCTCTACGTCGTGCACGGCCAGCCCGTGCTGCGCGAACAGCGCCTGCAGCGCGAGCAGCGAGAAGTAGCAGAGGTGCTCGTGGTAGATGGTGTCGAACTCGCGATGTTCGATCATCTCGCCCACGTACGGCGCCTCGATGATGGCGATCCCCTCGGGCGCGAGGAGGATGTTGATCCCCTCGACGAACCCGTGCAGGTCGGCCACGTGCGCGAGCACGTTGTTGGCGTGCATCACGTCGGCGCGGACCCCCTCGGCCGCCATCTCGCGCGCGACCGTGGCGTCGAAGAAGGCGCAGCGCGTGGGGACGCCGCGCTCGCGCGCCACCGCGGCGACGTTCGCGGCCGGGTCGACGCCGAGCACGGGCACGCCGCGCTTCTGGTAGTGCTGGAGCAGATAGCCGTCGTTGCTCGCCAGCTCCACCACCAGATCGCTCGCGCCGAGCTGTTCGGCGTCGCACACGCGGTTCACGAGCACGCGCGCGTGCTCCACCATGGTGTCGGCGAACGACGAGAAGTACGGATAGTCGTAGAACAGTTCGGCGGGCGGCACCGTCTCGACGATCTGCACGAGCGCGCACGACGGGCAGAAGACGAGCCGCAGCGGATACCGCGGTTCGCTCGCCGCCTCCGACATGTCGCCGAGCAGTCGATTGGCGAGTGGCATCGGGCCGAGGTCGAGGACCGTCCGGGTGTCGGTCGCGCCGCAGCCGCGGCAATGGAACACGGCCGTCACCAGACCTTCCAGGGCGCGCGCTGTTCGGCCCACAGCGACTCGAGCAGCCGGCGTTCGCGCAGCGTGTCCATGCACTGCCAGAAGCCTTCGTGCCGGTACCCGACGAGCTGTCCCTCGCTGGCGAGCCGTTCGAGCACGTCGGCCTCGAGCACGCAGTCGTCGCCGTCGATGTAGTCGAAGAGCTTCGGCTCGAACACGAAGAAACCGCCGTTGATCCACCCTTCACCCGTCTGCGGCTTCTCGCTGAAGCGCTGCACGTTGTCGCCGTCGAAGATGAGCGCGCCGAAGCGCGCCGGCGGACGGACGGCCGTCACGGTGGCGATGCGGCCGTGCGCCTTGTGGAACGCCACGAGTGCGTTGAGATCGACGTTCGAGACGCCGTCGCCGTAGGTGGCGAGGAACGTCTCGTCGCCGATCACACGCTGCAGCCGCTTGAGGCGTCCGCCCGTCTGCGAGGTCGCGCCCGTGTCCACCACGTGCACCACCCAGTCCGTGCGCTCCTCGCCGTGGTCCACGCGCACGTCGCCGGTGGCGAAGTCCACGCGGATGTTGCCGCTCAACGTGTGGTCGTCGAGGACGAACCGTTTGATCATGTCGCCCTTGTACCCGGCCGCGATGGCGAACTCACGGAATCCGTGGCAGGCGTAATGCTTCATGATGTGCCAGAGGATGGGACGTCCCCCGACCTCCACCATGGGCTTGGGGCGGACTTCGGTCTCTTCGGCGAGCCGGGTGCCGAGTCCGCCCGCGAGGATGGCGACTTTCATTGGTGAATGTTGCGTTCGGGAGGGTGGACTGCGCAATGCGCGGCCGCGGCCGCGGCCGTCAGGCGACGTTCGGCGGCGGCGCCACGGGCGCGATGACGGGGCGCGCGAGCGCGATCCCTTCCGCCTCGAACCTGGCGAAGATCTCGAGCAGCACGGCCTGCCGCATTTCCATCGCGAGCTTGTAATCGGGGTTCGGCACGATGATCACCGTCTCCACGTCGAACCCGAGCGCGCCCACGCCGTTGAGATGCGTGCGGACGAGCGTCGCCCCGGCGTGCGAGTCGACGGCGGCCGTGATGAGCGCCGACACGCGCGCCAGCTTCGCCGCCGGCGTGCCGGGCGCGATGCTCAGCATGATCACGAGGCGCCGCCCCTCGCGGCGCGAGAAGTTGCGGATGCGGCTCCGCAGCAGGTCGGCGTTCGAGAAGATGAGCTGCTCGCCGTTCAGGCTCCGCACGCGCGTCGTCTTGAGCCCGATGTGCTCCACCGTCCCCTCGAACTGGTCCACGGCGATCGCGTCGCCGCCGATGAACGGCTTGTCGAGCCAGATCGACAGCGCGGCGAAGAGGTCGCCGAGGATGTTCTGCACGGCGAGCGCGATGGCGATGCCGCTCACGCCAAGGCCGGCGACGAGCGTCTTGATCTCGATGTTGAACTGTTCGAGCACGAGCAGGACGATCACCGTCCAGAGCACGATGCGGCCGGTGACGCGGAGCACCGCGAGCGCCGACTTCTCGATGTGCGCGCGGCTCTTCTCCTCGTACTGCCCCACCCAGAAGTCCACCGTCTTGTTCGCCCATCGCAGCCCCTGCCAGGCGAGCGCGACGATCATCACCTTGGTCGCCGCGTGGTCCACGCTCCCGGGCAGGTCGAGGAAACGCTCGGCGATGGCGATCGCGATGGCGACGACGAGCGGCGTGCGGATGGCCTTGAGCAGCGCCACGGCGTAGTCGTCGGCGACGGTGTCGGTCTTGGCCGCGGCGATCTCGAGATGCCGCACCACGTAGCGTCGCAGGATGTGCACCGTGACGGCCGCGCCGACGGCGCCGCCGACGGCGATCAGCCAGTCGCGGAGCGGGTTGTTGAAGTAGACGGCGTTCAGGGAGGTGGGAAACGTCATCGCGAGCGGCAGAAAGGGACCCGCTGGGAAACCAATTCGGGCGTCAGTGTAATAATATGGTTGACACCCCCCGGAGCCGAGAATGCTGATCCGCCCGTCTGACCCCCTGACGTCGTCCGAAACGACCCCCGAGTCGATGTACCTCAACCGGCGAGAGTTCCTCGCGGCCGCCGGCATCCTTGGCGCGGGGCTCGTCGCCGGCGCCGCCCCGCGTCCCGCCGGGGCGCAGGACCCGCAGGCCGTCGGCAAGCCGTTCGGGCTGCAGAGCGACGACAAGCCCACGCCGTGGAAGGACGTCACCGGCTACAACAACTTCTACGAGTTCGGCACCGACAAGTCGGACCCCGCCGAGTACGCCAAGGGGTTCGTGCCGCGTCCGTGGACAGTGCAGGTGGACGGTCTCGTCGCGAAGTCGGGACAGTTCCAGCTCGAAGACTTCCTCAAGCCGTCGGTCGTCGAGGACCGCATCTATCGCCATCGCTGCGTGGAAGCGTGGTCGATGGTCATCCCGTGGCGCGGCATCATGCTCGCTGACGTGCTCAAGCGTGCCCAGCCGACCCCCGCCGCGAAATACGTCGAGTTCACCACGCTCCACGACGCCAAACGCATGCCCGGGCAGCGGTCGGGCGTGCTGCAGTGGCCCTACGTGGAAGGGCTGCGGCTCGACGAGGCCATGTACCCGCTCGTGCTGCTCGCCACCGGTGTGTACGGCCGCGATCTCCCCAATCAGAACGGTGCGCCGCTGCGGCTGGTCGTTCCGTGGAAGTACGGATTCAAGGGGATCAAGTCGATCGTGCGCATCCGCCTCGTCGACAAGCAGCCGCGCAACACGTGGAATCTCTCGGCGCCGCAGGAATACGGGTTCTACTCCAACGTGAACCCCGAGGTCGATCACCCGCGCTGGACGCAGGCCAAGGAACGGCGCATCGGAGAGTTCGCGCGCCGCCCCACGCTCATGTTCAACGGCTACAAGGACCAGGTCGCCTCGCTGTATTCCGGCATGGATCTCCGGCAGAACTACTAGGTGAACGACACGCTCGGGTGGAAACGGCTGCGCGCCGTGCGCGAACCGCGGTGGTTCGCCGCCCTGCTCATCGTTGCGGCGTGTCTCCCCGCGCTCGTCGGCATTGCCGGGATGGGGAGCGACATCCTGCGTGACACGCGGTTCTTCGGGTCGAACCCGATCAAGGCCGGGGAGCACTTCCTTGGCCAGTGGACCATCCGCTTCCTCATCCTCACGCTCGCCGTGACGCCGCTCCGTCAGCAGCTCGGATGGAACTGGCTCGCCAAGCACCGGCGCACGCTCGGGCTGTTCGCCTTCGCCTACGTGATGCTGCACTGGCTCACCTATGCGCTGCTCGACGTGCAGCTCGACTGGGGCGACCTGCTCAGGGACCTCGCGAAGCGCCCGTACATCATGATCGGCATGGCCGGCATCGTGCTGATGACGCCCCTCGCCGTGACCTCCACCAAGGGGATGATCCGGCGGTTCGGCGGCAAACGCTGGAACGCGCTGCACCGGCTCGTGTACGTGGTGGCGGTGCTCGGCATGATCCACTTCTTCATGGCGGTGAAGAAGGACCTCACCGAGCCGATCGTGTACGCGACGGTCTTTGCGGGGCTCTTCGCGTTCCGTCTGTTCCGGCGCTCGCGCCGTCCTGCGACGGTGCCCTCGTGACGGCCGTCGGTGGCTGACACCGCGCGGAACGAATCGGCGGCGCCCTGCGCGTGCGCTACGTTCCAACCGTGGATTCGATCACCGTGCCGTCCGGCTGGCTGATGTGGAGCGACGACCATCCGCCCCACGGATTGCCGCCGGACGCGCTGCTCCTGCGGCGCGGCTACCGGCTCGGTGCGCCCACGGGCGTCGGCGGGATGTGGGACTATCAGCGCGGTCGCCTCGCTTCCGTCGTCGCCCGCCCGTTCACGCGGATACGGCCGTGACGACCACGCGACACGAATGCTGGGCGGTGGTCACGCCGGGGTTCGAGGCCGTGGCCGCGAACGAACTCGGTGCGCTCGGCCTCGCGCCGCAGGCGCACGAGCCCGGCGGTGTGCCCTTCAGCGCCACCGCAGACGAACTGCTCCGCGCGAACATCTCGCTCCGGTCGGTGAGCCGCGTGCTCGTGCGCGTCGCCGAGTTCCGGGCGCGCGCGTTCCATGAGCTCGAGCGCCTGTCGCGCGCCGTGGAATGGGCGGCGTTCGTCGCGCCCGGCACGCACGTGCGGCTCCGCGTCACGTGCAGGAAGTCACGGCTCTATCACTCCGACGCGGTCGCCGAACGTGTGGGGCACGCCATCGAGCGTGCAGTGGCCGGGGTGAAGGCCGAGGGGATCGCCGCCGCAGCCGACGACGACTTCCCGGCGGATCCCGACGCGCAGCTGTTCGTCGTGCGCCTGAATCACGACGTGTGCACGATCAGCGCCGACAGCTCAGGCGATCTGCTCCACCGGCGCGGCTATCGGCTCGCGACGGCCAAGGCGCCGCTCCGCGAGACGACGGCGGCCGGCGTGCTGCTCGCGCTCGGATGGGACGGCACCACGCCGCTGCTCGACCCCATGTGCGGCTCGGGCACCTTCGCCATCGAAGCGGCGCTGATCGCGCGCAACATCGCGCCGGGGATCGCGCGGCACTTCGCCTGCGAACGGTGGCGCACGATGCCGGCTGGCGCATCGGAACGCATCCGCGCGGCGGCGCGGCTCGGTGAGCGCGACGGTGCGGGTGTGCCATTGCTCTCGTCCGATCGCGACGCCGGAGCCATCGCCGCGGCGACGTCGAATGCCGCGCGTGCCGGCGTCACGGCCGACATCGAGCTCCGGCAATGCGCACTGTCCTCGGTGCAGCCGCCGGTGGCGCCGGGACTCATGGTCGTGAATCCCCCCTACGGCGACCGCCCCGGCGATCGCGGCGCGCTGCGCGATCTGTACGCACAACTCGGCAACGTCGCGCGCGCCACGTGCGCGGGGTGGACCGTGGCATTCCTCTCCGCCGACCGCGCGTTCGAGCGGCAGGTGGGGCTGCCGTTCGCCGAGGTGCTGTCGTTCCGGAACGGAGGGATCCCGGTGCGGGTCGTGAAGGCGACCGTACCGTCCGTCCCGCGAGAACGGGCGCCCGGGCGCCCGCGCCCCGCCTAGAACTCGAAGCCGAGCGCGAGGTTGAGGTGGTCGTTCGCGAGCTTGCCGCTCGCGTACGTCGTCTCGAGACGTCGATACCCCAGCCCGATCACGAGCGGCTGCACGGGGCGCAGATGCAGATGCAACTCGGTCGTCGCGTTGCGCAGTCGCCCGCCCGCGAGCACGTCGGAGTCGCGCGGGTCGTCGTAGCCGTACCCCGCGCCGAACAGCACGCGTGCATTCGGCTTCACGTTCACCTGCGCCCAGCCGCCGGTGGTGTGCACCGGCGCGCCGCCCACGCCAAAGCCCTGGCCGATGCCGCCACCGCCCAGCCCCTTGAGCGCCTGGCCCGTGAAGCCCTCGCCGCGCACCTCGAGCCATGTCGTCACCGGCACCTTCACGTCCACGGCGTACGCGCTGCTCACGAGCAGCGAATCGCCCTTCGCGGCGAACCAGCCCCGATGCACGCCCACGCCGATCTCACCGACGGTCTCGTCGGTGCCCCATTGCACGCTCGCACGTCCCTCGACGAACGGACGGCTCGACTTCTCCGCCTGGTCATTGTCCGTGCCGAACAGCCCCACGGCGTCGCCGGCCGTGGGAGCGAGCACCGCCCCCTGCACGCCGAACCGTACCGGACCACTCGAATGCACCCCCGCCCGGATCTGCGGCAGCCAGAGCCACAGGTTGCCCGACGCCGAGAACTCGGGCGAGCCCACGGCGGCGAGACTCACCGGATTGAGATCGCTGATGAGCGGCGTCTCCTGCCCGATCATCACGTCGGCGTTCTTCCACGTCAGCTGCAGTCGCGTCGTGCGCAGGCGGAGCAGCGGGAACGTGCGGCCGCCGTTGCTCGCCATCTGGCCGCCGAAGAAATCGACGTCGAGATCGCCCTCGAACTTCGCGCCAAGCACGTCGGGCGACGTCACCGCGAGCCCGAGCCGCGTCTGCCGGATGGCGATGCCGGCGCCGCTCTGCGGGAGCCCGCTGTTCGTGTCGGGGAGAACAAATACCGGGAGATCGACGTTGTTCACCCGGCGGGAGTTCGAGAACCCGGTGACGAGCACGAGGCCGTTGAACTCGAGCTTGAAGCGCGAACGGGTCTGCACGCCGTGGTCGGCCTGGTCGGCGAGTTGCTGCTGGAGCACGCGGATGGCCTCTTCCGCCCGCTCCAACCGCGCGGCGACGGAGTCGGCGGCGGCTTTGGCGCTGTCGGCGGCCGTCCTGGCGCTCTCGGCGCCCGGCTTCCGTTGGCCCTCGGCCGTGGCCGGTGCGACCCAGATGGCGAGCGCGACGAAAAGTAACCTGCTTGACCGGTGCATTGTTCGGGGTCTAATGTTGGCCAGTCTGATCGTCATTAGTCGGCGATCCTTCCGGGGGTTCCGCACGTTGATATTGCGCATTCGGGCCTTCGGCCGCGTCGTGCTGTGCCTAGCCGCCTTGACGGTGCGCACGGTGCCCCTCTTTGCACAAGGTCCCGTGTCCGGCCGCATCGCCATCGGCGAAAAGGCCGGCGAGACCACCACCGACTTCACCAGCGCCGTCGTCTACCTGATTCCCAAGGGTAGTGCGGCCCGTACAGTGGAGCAGAAAGCGCAGGTCGCGATGAACGGGCGCCAGTTCGTGCCGCGCGTTCGGCTCGTCACGCCGGGCTCGACGGTGGAGTTCCCGAACCAGGACCCGTTCAGCCACAACATCTTCTCCACGGCCGCCGGCGGTGCCTTCGATCTCGGCACGTACGGCAGCGGCACCGCCAAGGGGACCTCCTTCCGCAAGGCGGGGGCGTACCCGATCTACTGCAACATCCACTCGAAGATGTCGGGATACGTCGTGGTCGTGCCGACCTCGTGGTACGCGCAGGCGACGGCGGATGGACGCTGGAACATCCCGAACGTGCCGGCCGGCCGCTACGAACTGCACGCCTGGCACGAACGCTCGGCCGAGGTCATCAAGGAGATCGACGTGACGGCCGCGGGGCTTCCCGGCGTCGATCTCTCGTTGGATGCGCGCGGGTTCGTGCAGCTCGCGCACAAGAACAAGTTCGGCAAGGATTACGACGCCACCATTCGCTACTGAGCGCACCTGTGTCCGGCACCCAGACCGTCCCACTCCGCCAGGCGCGACCGAGCCGCGGCCTCACGCTGTCCACGAAGATCTTCGCGGCCACGGCCGCGATCGTCGCCGCCGTGCTGGGGCTGATCCTCGTGCTCACGTGGCGGTCGGCGAACGCCACGGCCGACCGGGCGGTGAACCGCGCACTCAACAGCACGAGCGAACTCGTCGCCACCAAGCTCTCCGAACGCGGCAAGTCGCTGCAGCGCAACGCCGAGACGTTCGTGGACGCGTCGTCGTTCCGGTCGCTGATCGAGACGAAGATGGCGAATGACGTGCTCGATCAGGCGCAGGAGGCTGCCGACCGCACGGGCGCCGACTGGGTGCAGATCACCGACGCGATCGGCATGCGCCTCGCGAAGAGCGACCAGCCGGGTGCGCCCAGCGACACGCTGAGCGGATCGGCGCTCATCGGCACCGCGCTCGAAGGGAAATCGGCCACGGGCTACGGCAATCCCACCGACACCACGCTCATCCAGGCGGTGGCGGTGCCGATCCTCAGCGCCGGCAACAAGGTGATCGGCACGCTGATGGCGGCCAAGGCGCTCGACAGCACGTTCGCCGCGACCATCCGCTCGGGCGGCGACGTGGACGTGGTGTTCTTCGCGCTCGACCCCGCCGGCAAGCCGCACGTCGCGGCGAGCACGCTCGGTCGCGGTGCGGCCGTGGCCACGCTCGTCACCGAGCTGGCGGCCGCGCCGGCCTCGCGTGATTCCTCGGTGATGCGCATGGAGCCGTTCATCAACGGCCAGCGCTTCGTGGCGGTCGGTTCGCGATTGCTGAGCGCGTCGGGGCGTGCCGTGGGGGGCGTGGCCGTGCTGCGCAGTCGCGACGTGGAGTTCGCGGCGTTCAACCGGCTGCGCACCATCATCCTGCTGGGGTTCGCGGGCGGACTCGTCATTGCCGGCGTGCTCTCGTTCGGCATCGCCCGGCAGGTGACGCGGCCGGTGGATCAGCTCGTCGAGGCCACGCGCCGCGCCGCCGACGGCGACTACGCCGCCGACATCACGGTGCGCGCCACGGGCGAGATCGGCACCCTCGCCGACGCGTTCCGCTCGATGCTCGCCGACCTGCGCGAGAAGCAGTCGCTCGTCGAGTTCCTCAGCGCGTCGTCGAACCTCGCCGACGCCAAGACGGTGCAGTTCGAGGCGCTGCGCCGCACGGCCGAGATGGCGGTGCGCGAGGCCGGCGTGACCCCGGGCTCCACCTTCGCCGTGCGCTACGAGGTGAAGGAGCTCCTCGGCGTGGGCGGCATGGGTTCGGTGTTCAAGGCCATCGACACGGAACTCGGCGACGTCATCGCCATCAAGACACTCAAGGCCGACATCCTCTCGCACGACCCGCTCGCGCTCGACCGCTTCAAGAGCGAGATCCGCCTCGCCCGCCGCATCTCGCACCGCAACGTGGTGCGCACGCACGACCTGGGCGAATACCACGGCGTGTACTTCATCACCATGGAGTACGTGGAGGGGAAATCACTCAAGCAGCTCATCCGCGACCGTGGCCGTCTGCCGGTGCCGGTCACGCTCACGGTCGCCAAGCAGCTCTGCCGCGCACTGGAGGTCGCCCACGATCAGGGGGTGATCCACCGCGACATCAAACCGCACAACATGGTCGTCGAGCCCGACGGTGTGCTCAAGGTGATGGACTTCGGCATCGCGCGCCTGGCCTCGCGCACCGACGGCATGACGCAGGCCGGCATGGTGGTGGGCACGCCGGAGTACATGGCCCCCGAGCAGTTGATGGGCGGCGAGATCGACGCGCGCGCCGACATCTACTCCGCGGGGTGCGTGATTTATGAGTGCCTCACCGGGCAGACGCCGCACAGCGCCGAGAACCAGTACACGCTCGTGGCCAAGCTGCTCGAGGAGACGCCGGAGGCGCCGGGGGTGCTGAACCCCGAGGTGCCCTCGGCGCTGTCGGAGCTGGTGATGCGCGCGCTGGCCAAGGATCCGGCCGGCCGGCCGCAGTCGGCGACGGTGTTCCACGACCTGCTCGCCGCCCTCGGATAGCCGCGCTGCCCCCTTGGATTGGGGATTAGATTCAGGGCATGTCAGATACGGTCAGCAGCGCGTTCAACGACGCGTACATCGAAGAGGTCTTTGAGGCGTATCGCCGCGATCCGTCGTCCGTCGACGAGTCGTGGCGTCAGTTCTTCCGGCTCGCCCAGCGCTTCGGCGGCGGGGCGGCCGCCTCTGGCGGCGACGACCAGGAGTTCGCTCGCAAAGTGGCGGGCGTGGCGCGCTATTCGAACGCCATCCGGCAGTACGGGCATCTCGCCGTGCAACTCGACCCGCTCGGCGCGCCCCCTCCGGGCGCTGCCGAGTTGACGCCGGAATTCCACGGCATCA
>CAIRBD010000518.1 GCA_903876745.1 uncultured Gemmatimonadota bacterium | reverse complement strand
TGAGCAGGCGAACTCGGTGTACAACATCGCCGAGGGTGCCGCGTCCTCGATCGGGACTATGCTGCAGCGCATGAAGGAACTCGCCACGCAGTCGGCATCGGACAGCGTCGACTCGAGCGGCCGCGCACGAATCAATCAGGAGTTCACGCAGCTCCAGGCCGAAATCGATCGTACGGTGAACACGGTCAAATTCCAAGGGCACAATCTGCTTGACGGTGCCTTCGGCGATGTCGCCGCCGTGACTAAGAACGCCACCGGTGTGGTGTCCGTGAGCAATAACGGTGCGGCCCTCGGCACCTACACGCTGAGCAACACCCTCGGTGTCGCTTCGCTGACGAACGGGGCACTCACGCAGACGATGGCGGTCGCCGCTGGGTCGCAGACGTTGAACTTCTCTGCGTTTGGCGTCTCGGTGACTACCGGCTCCGGTGCACTCATCACGACCGGCAATGAGAACGTCAAGGCGACGCTCTCCCTCACCGCTGGTTCGGGCACCTTCCTCGTTGGCGCCTCCGGCAGTTACAACACTGGTGTCGATACGGCCACGGACAGCCTCAAGATCGACGGCGCGGCGCTCAGCCTGGGCACCACCAGTCTCACCGTCAACGCTTCTGCGGTCGATACCTTGGCGAACGCCGATACCGCGCTGGCGGCGATCGATGTCGCAATCGGCAAGGTCAATGCCGCACTCGGCGTTATCGGCGCCGGCCAGAGCCGTATTACGAACGCCATCAACAACGTCAAGACGACGATCCAGAACTACTCGTCGGCTGAGAGCACGATTCGCGACGTGGACATGGCGACGGAAATGGTAACGTACCAGAAGAACCAGATCCTCTCGCAGGCCGGCACGGCGATGCTGGCGCAGGCGAACCAGAGCGGCCAGGGCATCCTCAAGCTCTTCCAGTAGTCCTAGAAGGACTTCTGAGGCTGGCAGCGTAACTGCACGGGACGGCGTCCCCGGGGCCACCATCGGCTCCGGGGACGTCACCTCAGAAGGCCAGACACAGGAGCACGGAAATGACATCGCCGGTCAGTTCGAGCACGTCCAACGCTTCGCTCGGTATCGGCTCGATCAACGGCATCGCGAGCGGCATCCAGTGGCAAACCATGGTCGACCAGATCATGCAGATCGAGCAGAAGACCCAGCTGGATCCGGTCACTGCCCGACAG
Organism: uncultured Gemmatimonadota bacterium; assembly: GCA_903876745.1. Classification (GTDB taxonomy): domain Bacteria; phylum Gemmatimonadota; class Gemmatimonadetes; order Gemmatimonadales; family Gemmatimonadaceae; genus Fen-1231. The sequence continues at coordinate 13,341 of CAIRBD010000518.1, read as the reverse complement.
ACCGCCGCGCAAGCGACGGCGCAGGCATGGACGAACTTTCAGGGCGTGCTCGGCAAGTTTCGCGACGCATCCACAGCGCTCGGAGCATCCTCGGCCTTCGACGTGTTCACGGCGACCGCCAATGCGAGCCCCACGTCGAGCCGCGCACTCGTCTCCGCAACGGCGACTACGGGCGCATCCACCGGCGCCTTCTCAGCCGAGGTACTGCAGCTCGCGCGCGCCGAGAAGATCGGTGGAAACGTCGTCGCGGACAGTACTACCCCTCTCAACATCAGTGGTCAGTTCGCCCTCAATGGCGTGACGATCACGGTCGCCGCCACCGATTCGCTCTCGGCGATACGCGACAAGATCAACGCCATCAATTCAGGCACCACGCCGTCCGGCGTTTCAGCGACGATCCTCGCTGCGGGCTCAGGCTCGCAGCTCGTTCTCACGAGCGACAGCACCGGCGCCGCCGGCATCCAGCCCATTGACGATGCGGCTGGTACGTTGCAGTCCCTCGGTCTCGCCGACGGTACCGCCGTAGCCAATATCGCCGCGAGCGGGGCCACACAGACCAACCGCATGTGGTCAGCGACGAGCGCGATCAGCTCGCTCATCGCGATGTCCGTGCCGCCGATCGTACCGCCGACCGCATCTTCGATCAAGGTCGGCGGGCAGGTCGTCAACGTCGATCTCGGCGCTGACTCGCTGCAATCGATTGCCGACAAGATCAACGCGCAACTGGGCAGTGGCCCCGCGTCGGTCGTCAGCGAGACGGTCGGCGCGCGTACTGCTTACCGCCTGCAGACCAGCGCCACGGTTGAGGTCAACTCTGCTAGCGCGACGTCGAGTGCGCAGGTGCTCGCAACGCTCGGATTCACCACTCAGGGTCGCGCCGGCACGACAGCATCGATTGGCAGCGCAAACCTCTTCAACGACGCGTCGAACGGCCTCCCGGTTGCTACGACCACCTCACTCTCGCAGCTCGAAGTGGGCACGCAAGCGTTGGGGCTTGTCGCGGGCGACAAGATCACGATTGCCGGCACCCGCGGTGACGGCACGGCCGTGCAGACGAGCTACACAGTGGTCGGCTCGGGCGACACTATGCAGAACCTGCTTGACGCCATCAACAATAGCACGAACGGATTCGGCACCATTGGCATGCGCGCGGCAACGGCAAGCCTGAGCGGAGGCCGCATCGTGCTCACAGACACCACCGCGGGAGCGTCGCAGCTCGGAATGTCGCTCACCGTGACACACGCTGGCGGGAGTACGGTGAGCTTGGGCGCGTTTTCGGCCTCCACGGGCGGAACGGCCGGCCGTAGTCTCGAACTCGTCTCCGGGCTCGATTCGCAGGTGCGCATCGACGGGCAAACCATCACCCGCGCGACGAATACGATCAGCGATGCCATTACCGGGGTGACGCTCAACCTGCTCGGCGCGGAGTCCGGCACGGCTGTGAACGTCAGCATCGCGCACGATGTGAGCGGCATCACGCAGACGATCCAGAAGTTCGTCACGGCCTACAACAACGTACGTTCGTGGGTAACGCAGAATACCGCCGTAGGTGCGCCACTGGCGAACAACACGACCGCCTCGTCGATAGCGCAATCGTTCACCTCCGCTTTGCTCAATACGGTCGTCGGCTCGACCGGCTCGCTCACGACTGCGGCGATCGCGGGGCTGCAGCATGACAAGACCGGAGTTCTCTCGCTCGACACCACCGTGTTCCAGGGATTCGCGTCGACGAACTTCGATGATCTGCGTCGCCTCTTCACCATGAGCGGCACGCCAAGCGACAGCGAGGTCTCTTTCTTCTCGGCGGGTGTCAACGCGAAGGCGACAGCAACACCGTATCCCGTGGTCATCACGCAGGCTGCAACGATGGGCAGCACCACAGGTTCGACCTGGACGACGTACGCTACCGGCGGTACGGCCGATACGATGTCGATCACCGACACGAACACCGGCCACTCTGGATCGATTTCGCTCGCCAACGGCGACAGTATCGACTCGACCGTGGCGCGCTTGAACGCGATGTTCAGCGGGCAGAAGATGCGACTCACGGCGACCAAGACCGCCGGCAGTCAAATCCAGATCAGTGCCCTCGACTACGGCGCCATGGGTGGATTCACCGTCGCCTACACGCCCGGCGCCGGTGGCAACGGCACCGCCGCGCTCGGGATCAACGCGCAGTCCTACACGGGACTCAATGTCGCCGGCACCATCAATGGGGTCGCCGGTACCGGACGCGGCCAGTACCTCACTGGCGCCAAAGGCGACGCATCCGATGGTATCATGCTGCGGTACACCGGCACCGCGGCGCGCAGTGCGGGTTCGCTTGCGTTCTCAATCGGGATTGGCGGCACCCTGGGCAGTATCGCCACCGGCTTCGCCGCAGACAGCACGGGCGTCGCGGCTCAGGCGGCGACGAACGCCACCAGCAACGCGGCGGACATCGGGAACAACATCGCCGGCATCCAGGCCCGACTCGATGCGAGGCGCGCACAGCTCACGCAGCAGTTTATCGCGATGGAGACGGCGCTCTCGCAGGCACAGTCGCTCGGCGCCGCGCTCACGTCGCAGATCAACGCGATTCAGAACGTGAACAAGTAGCCGATACTCTCATCAGACCTTCGCTGAGAGTGCAATCCGTGCGCAATCCGTACGCTTCGACCGCCAGCACCGCTTACCAGGAGGCGGAGATCCTCTCCGCGAATCCCGGCCGACTGCTCGTGCTCACTTTCGACGGACTCCTCGCCGCGCTGGCTCGCGCCCGCGTCGGTATCACCATGCAGAACCACGAAGTGCGACTTGCCGGCTTCAGCATGGCGCGCAGCATACTCGGCGAACTGCTGGCCTCGCTCGACTATCACCAAGGCGGCGACATCGCCAAACAGCTCAGCGGCCAGTATGTGTTCCTCATTGGCGAGCTCATCACGCTCGGCGTGCATCCCAACGTCAAGAAGCTCGACCAGATCACTGGCATCGTGCGCGAACTGCGCGACGCGTTCCATCAGATCACCGCCACACAGCGTCGGGAAGTGGCGTGATCGCGTCGCCGGAACAAGCCGTCGAACGGCTCGAAGCACTGGAACGGCTGTTCGACCATGCGCGCTGTCACGCCTCGAACGACGCGCTCGCCCTCGGCGAGATTTTCGAGCAGGCGCGGTGCATGCTCGACGAACTCGCGACCTCGAACTTCGACCGCACCGACGATCCCAGTCGCGAGGCTGTCCGTGAAGCCGCGGAGCGCGCGCGGAAGAGCCACGGCGCGCTCTCGCATGCGATCGGTATCGAAGTCGCCCGCATCGGACGGGAACTCGCGCAACTGTCGAAGGGGCGCTCGGCGACGTCGAGCTACGCCGCCGCGGCGCAGGCTCGCCCGCAAAGTCAACTCAACCGCTCGCGCTGAGCGTTGGCGCTGACGAACCGGGGGCCCGTGCCTCGTCGAACTCCAACGACGAGGCATCGTTTTTGCATGGCTTAGGCCCTGGCGGCGGGACGTTCGGCGAGTGCTCGGACGGTGTTTCCGGCTTGCCTGCCCTTACGCCCGCACAACGCGCCGTGCAACGGATCATGAACAACGCAAAGACGCGAACCAAACGCATTCCGAAAACAACCTCGCAGCGCTTGTATCTGGGCAGCGGGCGGGTGGGGCTCGCGCGCTCGGAGAAGCTTCGCACGGCCCAAGACGTCACCGGAAGTTCAGCATGCGGCCTAGACCCGGAAGATTGGACCGAGTCGCGGGTACAGGCACACCGCATGCTGGACGATCTCTTCGACCACCTTGAGGGGTTGCGCGACGGCCCAGTGTGGCGCCCGCTTCCTAGCGCCGTCAGAGAGTCGTTCGATGCGCCCCTTCCCATCGCACCGTCGGAACTGAGCGCGGTCCACGAGGATTTCCTGCGGAATATCCTGCCGTACGGGAACGGCAATCTGCACCCTGCCTTCATGGGATGGGTCCACGGTGGTGGGAACCTCGCGGGGATGCTGGGCGAGATGCTGGCAGGTGGCCTGAACGCCAACCTCGGCGGACGTGACCACGCGCCGATCGAGGTCGAGCGTCAGATACTTCGGTGGGTGCGCCAGATCTTCGGCTTTCCGGCAACGGCAACGGGCCTGTTCCTGACGGGGTCGTCCATGGCGAACTTCATGGGCCTGCTGGTCGCGCGGCACGCGACGCTGGTTGAGTCGGGACCGGACGCGGCAGATTGTAGCCTCGTCGCATACGCCTCCAACGCGGTGCACGGCTGCGTGCCGCAGGCGATGGAGCTCTCGGGGCTGGGCCGCGCAGCATTGCGCCTTATACCGGTCGACGAGGCCGGGCGGATACGCCTTGACATCCTTAGCTCTTCGATCGCAGCGGACCGTGCGGCAGGTTTCCGGCCGTTCCTGATCGTGGGCACCGCGGGGACGGTGGACATCGGCGCCGTGGACGACATCGACGGCTTGGCAACGCTGGCCGAACGCGAGAATCTATGGTTTCACGTGGACGGAGCGTTTGGCGCACTGGCGATCCTCTCGCCGACACTCTCGCCGTTGCTCGCGGGGCTGGAACGTTCTGATTCCCTCGCCTTCGACTTCCACAAATGGGGCCAGGTTCCGTACGATGCGGGCTTTCTGCTGGTACGAGACGGTGAGGCGCATCAGGCCACGTTCGCGTCGCCGGCCGCCTATCTGCGCCGTGAGGCACGCGGTCTCGCCGCGAACTCGCCGTGGCCCTGCGATTTCGGCATCGACCTGAGCCGCGGCTTCAGGGCGCTCAAGACGTGGTTCACACTGAAGACGTACGGCCTCGCAAAACTCGGCGATGTCATCGATAACACGTGCGCACTCGCTCGGCGTCTCGAGGCGCGCGTGCGAGCGGAGCCGAGTCTCGAGTTGCTGGCGCCAGTCGCTCTGAACATCGTCTGCTTCCGTCACCGCGGAGTGGATCCCGATTCGCTCAATGCGCGCATCGTGGCGGACCTTCACGAGTCCGGGATCGCCGCGCCTTCGACGACGCAGATTGGCGGACAGCTGGCGATTCGCGCCGCGATCGTCAATCATCGCACCGCAGCGAGAGACGTGGACGCGCTCGTGGACGAGGTGCTGGCGCTCGGCAGTCGCCGATGAGCGGCGACACGGCGGAAGTCACTTCGTGGCCGCCGACCATCCTCGGCCTCGCGGAGTTGGGCCATCGCGCCTTCCGCGGCGAGGATCTAGGAGCACTGCGTGCGGCGCTCGAATCGCGTGTCGGGTCGGATCCTGCCGATGCGGCCGCCTGGCTCGACCTTGGGATCATCCACGAATATTCGTTTCGGCCGGAGGAGGGACGCGCATGCCAGGCGCAGGCCCTTCGGCACGAACGCGTGTTCCGAGCGCCGGCGGGGAATGGCGCGGAGGGCCTGCGGCTTCTGATGTTCGTGGCGCCCGGCGAGATCATCACCAACGTGCCCGTGTCCTTTCTGCTCCACGGCTCGGATGTGACGCTCAATCTCGTGTTTCTGACGCCCGACGAGACGCTTCCCGACCGTTTGCCAGAGCACGACGTCGCCATGGTTGGCGTCTGCGAATCGGAAGCGAACCTTCCCTACCTCGCGCAACTCGACGCCTTGCTACCCGGCTGGCCTCGCCCCGTGCTGCTGGATCCTGCCGGCATCCGCGCGATGGAGCGGGACAGTCTCTGGCGGCTCTTAGACGGTGCGCCGGGGATTTTCATGCCGCCCACTTTCTCGTTGAGCCGCGGGCAAGTGAGAAATCTCGCGCTGGGTGCGACGCCCGAGCACGCTGACCTCGCGCTCGCGGCACGCGCTCCTTTCCTTCTGCGTCCCGTGGACTCGCATGGCGGGCACGGCTTGGAGCGCATCGAGGCATCGTCGGACATCGCCGAGTATCTCAACCGGAACGCGGCGGAGACGTTCTTCCTCTCGCCATTCATCGACTACCGTGGGCCCGACGGACTGTACCGAAAGTACCGCGTGGCGTTGGTGGACGGGCAACCGTTTCTGTGCCATATGGCGCTCGCGGAACAGTGGATGCTGCACTACGTGAACGCGGGCATGTACGAGGATGCGGACAAACGCCGCGCCGAGAGCGAGGCGTTCTCGTGCTTCGACTCGACGTTCGCCATGCGCCACGCCGCGGCGCTGAAGGCACTCCACGAGCGCGTGGGGTTGGAGTATATCATCATCGACTGCGCCGAGACTGCGGACGGCGCGTTGCTCGTGTTTGAAGCCGGCACGGCGATGGTCGTCCACGACATGGATTCGGCGGAAGTGTATCCGTACAAAGCGCCGAACATGCGGCGGATCTTCGAGGCCTTTCGAGCGATGCTTCAGCGGCGCGCTTGCGCCTACGTCTCAGGTGCGGACGAGCGGTCACCCCAGTCCACGGGAACCTGACACGATGAGCCGCGCGACTCGCGGGAATCTCGAGAAGGGAATCGCGCAGACCGTCAGTTAGCTGCCTTCCTCACGCGGCGACCTCCCCGTCAGCGAGAGCGCGGAGTGATTTCATCGAATCGTCTCGTTCTTCTCGCTCGGGCTATGGTGCTGACTGGGTCGCGACGTCGCGCGCCGAACCCACGAGCCACGACATCATCTCGGGCCGAAACTCGCAGGTGACAAGGGATCGGTCGAGACTGCCGAGCTGCCGGAGTACAGGATACCCTGCGGGATCGCGCGCTCCCTCGCGTAGCTGCACGGTCTCATGCTGCGCGGCGAGGACCTTCGCGAGCGTGAGGGTGATCGACCGGTCGATGAAGTCATGCGTCTCAACCACAATGTCGCAGTGCGCCAACAGCCGGACGGACTCCGCGGTCAACAGCTGCAACTCCGCTCCCTCGCAGTCGATGATCACAAGGGCGTGGCGGACACCGCGAGTGAGCTTCACGAGGTCGTCCGCGCTGCACGCACCTCGTACCTCGAGACGGTCGCCGACGCCGTTGAGTTCCCCCGCGGCACGGCAGACGGCCTGCGCCTTGGCATCGATATCGAATGCATAGACCTTCGCTTGCGGCAGCCGCCGGGCGAGGCCCACAGCATAGTATCCCTCCGCGCAGCCGACGTTGATCACAACTTCAGGGCAGCGGGCGATCGCTCGTTCGATACTGGCGTGAAGTTCCAGTTCGTAGCAGCCAAGGAGCTTGGGCGCGACATCCCCGATCCCCCATGACGAGTCCTCTGGGAGTCGCATGGTAGTGAACGGTCCGTTCTGCACTTTGCCTTCGAAGATGCGAGTCAGTTCGCGGCTGAGCACTGCAACACGCGCCCTCACGGAGATTCCGAGAATGTCGCCAAAGGCGCGGACTTCGATCGTGGTATCGTTCATGGTGGTCGGGGAAGAGTGAGACTGTGACAGATCGCATGCTGCGCCACCAGCCGGTGTCGATGCGGGAGCGGCATGCCCGGCATCGGACGCAGCGGAGCGCTAAGGACGCCGGTACTTCTTGCCCGCCCGCGCGACACGCTCTCTCTCACGCAGCCGCACCCATTCGCTGCGCCGATCCGGCGTCGGACAGTAACGACTCGGCCGGCGCGCGCGCCTCTTGCGGAGCTTCGTCAAGGAATCCATCGACGCCGTGCGTGAGCGGTGACGTCGAATGCGCATTGGAGATCACAGGAAGTCCGGCCGCCATCGCTCCGACCATCGCCATGTTGAAGCCATCTTCATAGCGCGCGTCGGCCGTGTGGAGGAAGAAGCGTTGCGTCGCGAACTGTGCTTTCAGATCGTCCGAGTCACGCGCCGCCCGGACACCGAGTCTCGGGTTGTGCCCAACGAGCGTGATTGGCAAACCGTCGAACGCCGCTCCGTGAAAGTCCCAAGCGAGGAACACCAGCTTTGACACGACGTCGTTCGCCACACGAAGTCCCGCCGCACGTTCGTACGTCGGTTCGAGATCATCTGCCGGATCACGCGCGGTTAGCAGCGGCTTGCCCATGATCCCCCTCGAGGCAGTCTCAATCAAGTCGATTATCTACTCGCAAATCACCGCATCCCAAGCCGGCTGCTGCGCGAGACATTCCATCATCGACAGGAATCGCGCCTAGGGCGGAGAAGGCCGCATTCGCTTGTCCGATCCCGCGATTCGCCGCCCTTCAAGCCCGATCACGATATCGAGGTCGGCACCCAGTCATCGAAACCGAGATACCCACCGTTCGTGGCAGTTCAGAACGAGAAGCCTCGCAATCCGTTGTCACGGAGGCGGGCCGATTGTCCGGCAAGAGTTGCCGGGTGACCTTTCACTGTGTTTTAGCAAGAATCGGACCAGCCCCGCAGCTCAAGTTCATGGCTTCTCTCTACCGCGACGACGACCCGTCCGTAGGCCTGAGCCTCCAGGACACGATCGAGTGCGCAGGCCATCATTCGGTCGGCGCCCGCAACGTCTCGCAGGCATTTCAGCTATTTGCGCGCGGCTGAGAACGCATCACCTCCGACTAGGCATGCCAGGACCGTCGGAACTCAACTGTCTGTACTCTTCTTGCGCGGAGGCTTCGACGTGACGCTTCGCGTGCTGGCTTCGCGGGCGTCGAGAACGCCGCCGCCTGCATCAGGCCGGCGGTATCGATAGCATCACCAAGCCGATCCGCACGCAACAGCTCGAGCTCGCAGTGGAACAGGCGCTCAAGATTGTGCGCCAGCGCCGCGAGAACGAGGCGTTCCGCCGCGAGGTGATGGAGTTCCGCAACCAATCGCCAGATCATCGGCGACTCCGTCACGGGCTACCGCATCCTGAAGCCTGTCGCGATAGCGGCGCGGACGTGCACCACCGGCTAGTGCCCCAAGGCGAGAGCGGCACTGGCACCCGCGCCAATCACCGCGCCTTCATCCAACTCGGCCGCCAGCTTACGAGCTAGCTTTTGTAGCGACCGCCAGCCGCCTTCATGCCTTCACGGAGCAAGGGACCGACGTCATGACCGAGCACTCACCAAAGATTGGCGTCGTCATTCCGACTTACAATCGGCGAGAGATTGTAGGCGCCACGCTACGGTCGGTACTGTATCAGGACTTGAGCGACGAGGCCCTCGTGGTCATCATCGACGACGGATCAAACGACGGCACCTTTGAGTATCTCCGCGATGAGTTTCAGTCGGTCATCTGCCGGGTTGACAACCGTCTGACGGGGCAATCAGCGGCTCTGACGAAGGGCGGCAATGTTCATCTGATTCGCCAGAAGAACATGCACGTGGCCGAAGCCCGAAATTCGGGACTTCGAGAATTGCTTCGGCTCGGATGTTCCTATCTGACGCATCAGGACGCAGAGGATCTCTCTTTGCCGAACAAGCACCGTGTGCTTAGCGCTTTTCTAGAGGAACACCCGGACGTTGGCCTCGTGCACGCCGAGGCGCAGGATATGTCGTACGAGGGTTTCTTGTTTGCCGAAGGAGCCGGTCCGTGCGAGCAGTATTTTCGACGACCTCGGATCGGTGGGAGTTACTGGGATAGGGCGGCGCGTGGAGGCTTTGGTGTCGGTGACCTGCAAGCGGAAAACTATGTTCACAATCAGACCACGATGTACACCCGTGCTGCGGTCATGGCGGTTGGCACTGATGCGTGGTTTCCGCCAGGTGTCCGCTTCGGCGAGGATTGGGAGTTCTACCAACGTCTTGAGCGAGCGGGGGTCTCGTTCGGCTTCGTCTCGGCATACGTCGCGATCTCTCGCGCACATAGTGGCGGAATCTCAGGAACCAGGCATTCCGGACCCACTCTTGATGCTTCGCTACGACTAGCGGTAGCCGAGAGCGATTTCTTGAAGAAGGCAGATCACTATCAAGACGCGCGCGCGCGATGGACCGCGGACTTTGTCACAGGGCTGCAACGTACAGGAAGCCACTATGACTTTGCCGCGCTGATTGAGCACCTTCTCGCTGAAATGCTGCGTTGGCGGGACACGGGAGGAACAGCCGATGCGCTGAGCATCGCTAGGCGGCTCGAGCGCCTGCAGCCCAGCCGACTTCACCCAGACGACATCGAGTTACTGACCGATCGGCTTGTGGCGCAGCTGTCGGTTGCCCAGCCTTCACTCGCGCTGGCAACGCAATTATTCGCACTCCAACCTACCCGGCGGCATGCCGAGGTCCTCTCGGTGCTGTTGGGTTAGTCGTACGATCGTAAGGCAATCCCCCGATCCGCGGCGACCTGGACCATGGGGCGCGCCCTAACGCGCAACCAGCGTTCGTTGCCGGCGCCGGAACTTCTTCCCCGCCCGCCCGATTGCGTCGTAGGCTCGTACTCGGAATGCGTCGGGGCCGAACGCGCGTCGCACCGTCTCCCGAGCGGCTGCACCCATTCTACGCGCCAGTTCGATGTCGCCGATGAGCGCCTCTGCATAAGCGCGCGCCTCGATCGGATCGGTCGCCACGAAGCCGTCGACTCCGTGCGTAAGCGGCGACGTCGGATGAGCATTCGAAACCACGGGAAGCCCGGCCGCCATCGCCTCAACCATCGCCATGTTGTAGCCGTCCTCGAAGCGCGCGTCTGCGGTATGCACGTAGAAGCGATGCCTCGCGAAGTGCACTTTGAGTTCATCCCAGTTGCGAGCGGCCGCGATGCCAAGCGCCGGGTTGTGTCCCACGAGCGCGACTGGCAGTTCGCCGAACGCAGCCTCGTGGAAGTCCCATGCCAGGAACACGCGCTTCGACACCACGTCGTTGGCCACGCGTAGGCCGGAGGCTCGCTCGTAGGTAGGCTGGAGGTAGTCGGCGGGATCGCTAGCGAATGGAAGGCCCTTTCCGGTAATCCCCCAAGACGAACCCTTCATTTCCGAAACGGCAATCGCATGCGCACCCAATTGCGCGATGTACTGACGCAGTTTTGCGATCATATCCTCGCGATTGAAGTTCGCACTCTGCTGCGCGATGCGGCCATCCAGCACGTCGTGGACGACGAACAGTTTCGGTGCGTCGATTGAGGATGTCTCGAGGAGGTCGGTGATATTGTGACAGATCACTGCGTCCCAACGTGGCACCTTGGCGAGCGCCTCGCCCAACGTGAGGAATCGCGCCCGCGGCGGCACCGGCCTCATTCGTTCGTCCCATCCAGCGACAGCACGCCCGGACAGCCCCACGACGATGTCGAGCTCCGCTTCGAGCCATCGAAGTTGGTAGATCCACGGTTCGTGGCAGTTCAGAACGAGAAGTCGCACAATCCGTTGTCACTGTGGCGGGTAACTCACCCGGCAAGAGTTGCCGGGTGAGCTTTCGAGGTGTATCCTTGCAAGGTTCGAACCAGTCTTTAGCGCAATTCCATGGCCTCGATCCTCTACGTCGACGACGACCCGTCAGTAGGCCTGATCCTCCAGGACACGCTCGAGCGTGCCGGCCATCACACGGTCGGCGCTCGCAACGTGCCCGAGGCGTTTCAGGTGCTCGCGCGCGGCGGCGTGGATCTGATCATCTCGGACTACCGCATGCCGGGGCTGTCAGGACTCGAGTTCCTGAACCTGCTCTCGCGCGATGGCTACGACGTGCCGCTCATCATGCTCACGGGCTACGCGAGCATCGAGAACGCGGTGGCGAGCATCAAGGCCGGCGCCGTCGACTACATCACCAAGCCGATCCGCCCGCAGCAGCTCGAACTCGCCGTCGAACAAGCGCTCGAGTTCGTGCGATTGCGCCGCGAGAACGAGGCGCTGCGCCGCGAGGTGATGGAGTTCCGCAACGAGCGCCAGATCATCGGCGACTCCGTGGCGCTCCGCCGCATCCTGCAGACGGTCGCGATGGCGGCGCCGACCCGCGCCACCGTGCTGCTCCAGGGCGAGAGCGGCACCGGCAAGGAGCTGTTCGCCCGCGCCATCCACGACCGCTCCGACCGCGCCGACCGCGCGTTCATCCAGCTGAACTGTGCCGCCCTCCCCGAAGGGCTCATCGAAAGCGCCCTGTTCGGCCACGAGCGCGGCGCCTTCACGGGCGCCATCAAGCGGGTGGAGGGTGCGTTCGAACGCGCCCACCGCGGCACGCTCCTGCTCGACGAAGTCAGCGAGATGCGGCTCGACCTCCAGGCCAAGCTGCTGCGCGTGCTGCAGGAACAGGAGTTCGAGCGCGTGGGGGGCACGACGCCCATTCGCGTGGACGTCCGCATCATCGCCACGACCAACCGCGATCTCGCCGCTGACGCCGCCGCCGGCAGCTTCCGGCGTGACCTCTACTATAGGTTAGGCGTCATCCCGATCCTCATTCCGCCCCTGCGGGAGCGGAGTTCCGACATCCCGCTCCTCGCCATGCGGTTCGCCGTGAAAACCGGCGCCGACATGGGCAAGGAGATCCGCGGCATCTCGGCCGAAGCCATCGAGTACCTGAGCTCGCAGGAATGGCCGGGGAACGTGCGCGAGCTGCAGCACGCGGTGGAGCGGGCCGTGATCCTCTCGAACGACCCGGTGATCCAGGTGCACGCGTTCGACCCGCTGCGCTACGGACTCACTCCCGCGGCGGGGATCGCACAGATTCCGTCGGGACGTCCGTTGCCGCCGCCCGCGCTTGCCGCCGCCGTGCCGGCCGCCCCGCCGATGTCGGCGCCGATGAGCGCGGGCCCGATCTACAGCGCGTCGTCGGTCTCGATGCCGGAGATCGGCGTCCCCGCCGCCGCCACCGCCACCGCCACCGTCACGCCGACGAGCAGCTCCAGCGTGCTGCTCAACTCGCTGAACGTGGCCGACGCTGAACGGGTGCTCATCGAACGCGCCCTCGAGGCCGCGGGCGGCAATCGCACCCGCGCCGCCGACCTGCTTGGCATCTCGGTGCGCACGCTGCGCAACAAGCTCAACGGCCCGACCGACGCGGTGAGCGACGTCGTGGGCGATGCCGCCGTCACGGACGACCCGGCCAGCTGAGCAGCACCGGCGCGCGGTCTACGGCGCCAACGCACCCACAGGAATCACCGCAACGCCGTCGGGACGCACGTAGCCGATGCCCGCGGGCACGATCACGGCGAGCGTGCGCGGCGGCGCGTGCGCCACAGCATCCACGCGCCTGGCGAGCGTGCGCAGGTTCGCCGCCGCGTCGTCGATCTGGTTCGCGCCGAGTTTCACCTCGAACGCGGCCCACGCGCCCGCCGCCGTCTCGACGATGGCGTCGATCTCGAGCCCCGTGTTGTCGCGATAGTGGCGGACCACGGCATCGTTCGCCTGCGCGTACACGCGCAGATCGCGCACGACGAGCGATTCGAAGAGCGCGCCGAGCCAGGAGATATCGCCGAGCAGACGTTCCGGCGTGGCCCGAGCTGCCGCGACGGCCAGCGAGGGGTCGACGAACAGCCGCTTGGGTGACGTGCGCAACCGCGAACGCGAGTGGAGATGCGGCCCCCACGCCGGCTGGTCTTCCACGATCATGAGGCGGCTGAGCGCGGCGAGGTACGCGTGCACGGTGTGGTTCTTGAGTG